>CAZAXY010000213.1:0-4056 GCA_964489125.1 uncultured Saprospiraceae bacterium | reverse complement strand
GTGGGCATTAGATGCGCAAAGGAAACTTGTCACCGGCTCCAGACCCTGCCAAGCCTCCAACGTGCTCGGGTTTCGAGTCTTTAGTCTATCATGTATAAAAGCCCTTAGGTAAACTTATACCCACTATTCATTAGGGGCAACTCTCGGACCCTCGTACCTGTAGCTGCAAAGATAGCATTAGTGAGTGCTGGTGCCGCCGGTGGTGTACCCGGTTCTCCTACCCCACCTGGGTAATGATCATTTTCCATGATATGAACCTTGATAGCTGGAGATATATTCATCCTAACCATGTCATAATCCGGAAAATTACTCTGTACAACTGAGCCTTTGTCCCAAGTGATTTGACCAAATAAGGCCGCTGATAAACCGAAAATAATACCTCCTTCCATCTGTGCTTCAATAGTATCTGGATTGATATATACACCACAATCTACAACACAGGCGAACTCGTCTATAGAAAAATCCTTTTCCCCAGTCTGACTGATCGTGCATACTTGCCCAACAATAGAGCCAAAAGATTTGTGAAGGGCTATACCTCTGTACTTGCCATCTTTAGCACCCCATCCTCCTAATTGTGCAGTTTGCTCAAGGACAGCCTTAAATCTTGGTGTCTCACCTAATTTTGATAGTCTAAATGTGTAGGGATCTTGACCCGCCGCATGAGCACACTCATCCATGAACGACTCCGTGAAAAAGGCATTCTGCGAGCTACCGACACTGCGCCAAAATCCGACTTGAATCGGACTCTGATAATCACTAAATGCGGTACGTTTATTAGACATAATATATGGTAGATGGACGGCCCCTTCTGCTGTGGCTTCATCCTTCTTCGGACTTGGTGCCATAGCTGGGACAATCCTACTTAGCGCACTATGACTTACTGATTGGATAGCTATCTTGTTATCCCATGCATCGATAGTTCCATCATCAGAAACTACTGCTCTAAATCTACTTAATGCCGCAGGTCGATACATATCATTTTTCATGTCTTCCTCACGGGTGAATACGGTCTGAATCGGCGTTCCTTTCATCTCCATAGCTACGGATACGGCTTTCTTTAAGAAGTCCGGTTCGCCACGTCTGCCAAAACCGCCCCCTAGATATGTGATATTAACCTTGATATTCTCTTTGCTGATACCTGTATCTTGAGAGATCATATCCAGCACTACAGACGTAGCCTGATGACCTACCCAAACCTCTGCTGAATCCTCTTCAATTAATACTGTGCAATTTAGAGGTTCCATAGCAGCATGCGCCAGATAGGGCACTTTATAAGTGCCCTCGATGACCCCATCTGAGTCAGCGATGATTCCATCTACGTCCCCCTCAGACTCGGGTGTTGCTATAGGTTGTTCATCTAACAGCTCTGTGAGTCGAGATTGTATGTCGTTTGAACTGATGGCATCATTGCCCACGTAATCCTCTACAGTTTCCATGACAAGCGTACCGTTTTTTGCTCTCCAGGTGTTATCGGCAATTACAGCCGCACCATACTCAGTCAGTACAACTTTCTTCACTCCTGGTAACGCTTCAACCTCTGCGAGATTAGAGATTTCAGTAATTTTTCCTCCGATAACTTTTGGGTGTAGCATGGCAGCATACAGCATGTTTTCCTTACGGATATCGATACCAAACTCTGCAGATCCAGATACTTTATCTGGAATGTCTAATCTTCTGGCCTTAGTGCCAGCAAGTTTCCAATTTTCTCGCTTTTTAAGCTCGGGCATATTATCTAAATCAATACTCTTGGCTGCTTCTGCTAAAACACCGTAACTCAATCTACTCTTATCCGAGCTATTAATAACAAAGCCATTTTCAGCAGTCACTTGTGATCGATCGACACCCCACTGATCGGCAGCAGCTTGCTTGAGCATCTCTCTTGCTGTAGCACCGGCATAACGCATATTATTATATCCATCCGGTATAGATGTACTTCCTCCAGTGCCAATGACTGGTAGGTAGGCGTATACTTTTTCCATCAAAGAATATCCCTTAAAGGCATTGGGTTCTTCTTGAGTTAGCATAAACGTATTGGCATATGGCGACTCAGGTTGAGGATGCACGATTTCTATTTGGTCCATCCCAATCTCCAACTCTTCGGCGACGAGCATCGGAAGTGATGTATATACCCCTTGACCCATCTCTGCACGAGGTATCGCAATGGTAACAGTATTGTCAGGCGCAATGCTCACCCAAGCATTGAGCATAGCACCTTCTCCCATGCCAACACCACTATAGCGTCGGATTTTTTTGTTGACATGTGCATTTAGGCCAGCCACTCCTATTACCAATCCAGTTGTAACTACTCCTCCAGTGATCAGAAAGTTACGACGAGTAAAGATTTTTCTTTTTTTATTATTTCCCATGATAATTAGTCTGCTTAAAATTGAATTAAATAGCCCCTAAAAGATCCGATGCTTGACTTCTCAATTTTGCAGCGGTATGAATCGCTGCCCTGATACGAGTATAAGTCCCACAGCGGCAGATATTGGTCATTTTAGCATCGATATCCTCATCAGTAGGGTCTGGAATCTCATCGAGCAATGCAGTTGCCGCCATGATCATCCCACTCTGACAATACCCACACTGCGGGACTTGATGTTCGATCCATGCCTGCTGTACAGCGGTGAGATTCGCAGCTGAGCCTATACCTTCTATTGTGGTGATATTTTTTCCTTGAGCATTGGCCACTGGCAGTGTGCAGGTTCGGACTGCAACTCCATCAATCATAACAGTACATGCGCCACAAGAAGATACGCCACAGCCAAATTTGGTGCCAGTCATGTTCAACTCATCCCTTAAGACCCATAATAGAGGCATACCAGGCTCTACAGCCACCTCTATAGACTTACCATTTATATTCAATTCCATCTGTGCTATTTTTATTCTTAAGAAATTAATTTACCAATATATCGGCTGAGAATTAGCGATCTGGATTGATTTTTATTGAACACCTTCACACATTGTCTTATGTAGGCGTTATACCATAGGATTATAATGACAGCATAGCTGAAACATCGCAAAATAGATAAGGGCTTTACTTATTGTCAATGTATATCCATTATTTTAGCCGCCTCTTATATTGAAAAAACTATTGCTTATGACTGCATGTGTCAAAAGATTTCTCCAACTCCTCCTGGTAATTGCACTGACTATAGTTCAATTATCAGCACAAAAAGATGCACCTGTCCTACAGCAGAGAGCATCACTGGATGTTGAGAATGTCACGCTTGATCAACTCTTAGATGAGATCAAATCTCAAACTGAATTAAGGTTCTTCTATAAAACTGAAGCACATAAAGATCAGACTTTTACCCTAAAGGCTAATAATGAAACACTGACTTCCATATTGGATCAAGCATTGGCACCTGTAAATTACTCTTATGTCATTTATAAGGATAGTGATGTAGTTCTCGTACCGACCTACTTGGCAACTAATGAATTCAGTGCATCCTACTTTAAATTATTAGAGGACAACCAAAAAGAAGAGCAAGAAGGCAATCGCAAAAAAAGAGACCTCGTTGTCGGCGAAATAGAAAAACTGAAGCCATCAGGCAAGGCCCTTGTCACAGGGGCGATCAGAGATGCAGATACTAATGAAAGAATCTTTGGAGCAACAATTCAATGGTTGAATACCGAGAGTACTGATGTCACTGACCTCAAGGGAACATTTAAAACTGAAGTGGACGTCGGAGAACAAATTATCCAAGTACAATATATAGGATATCAGACTTTGACTGAGAAAGTGACTGTTCTATCGGATGGAGATATCAGGTTGAAACTCTATAAGGAAGCAATCTCTCTGGAAGAAATCATCATCAGTGAGCGATCGGCTAATGATGAAGTTCAAAACACTCAAATCAGTGTCGAACGACTTACAGTGGCAGAGATAGAAAAACTGCCCTCGTTCTTAGGAGAGCCCAACGTAATACAGAGCCTCTTGATCCAACCGGGGGTCAGTTCTGTTGGGGAAGGCTCGATAGGATTTAACGTGCGTGGCGGTGATGTAGATCAGAATCTCATTGTGCAAGATGACGCCATGATATTCAACACGTC
>CAZAXY010000212.1:0-4128 GCA_964489125.1 uncultured Saprospiraceae bacterium | reverse complement strand
GATATAGAACCCCTGGCAAGGGTCTTGATTTACTCAATGAATATCTCGAGCGCTTTGGCCTTGGAAATAAATTAGGCATTGACTTAGAAGAAGAAATTGATGGATTTATTCCAACAACTAGTTACTATAATGATGAGTACAAATGTGATCAATGCTGGAGATCAACCTATATCTTGTCACTAGGAATCGGTCAGGGTGAGCTCCAGCTGACTACAGTCCAGATGGCAAACTTAGCTGCTATTATTGCCAATCGTGGCTACTTCTATAGGCCTCATCTAATTAAGGATATCAGCGGTCGACCTATTGACGGCAAGTATAGAGAAAAACAGCTAGTCGGGGTTGATTCTACAGTCTTTGAACCTGTAATAGAAGGCATGGAGAAGGTCGTATCAGGGGGAACAGGGTTTAAAGCTTCAACACCCGGTATTTCTATCGCCGGAAAAACTGGAACTTCACAAAACCCTCAAGGGATTGATCACTCGGTGTTCTTTGCGTTTGCACCTGTTGAAGATCCTAAGATCGCCGTTGCTGTATTCATCGAAAATGCAGGTGGCGGTGGTACATATGCCGCTCCAATCTCAGGTTTACTCATCGAAAAATATCTCAATAAAGAAATTTCCAAGCGACGCTTGCCTGTTGAACAAGGTATCTTAGATATCGATTTAATAACACTTCAACAATAATCTGTGATCATCTCTGCTATCGTCGCTAAAGGAAAAAACAATGTAATCGGAAAGGACAACGACTTGCCTTGGCATCTTCCTGGAGATCTAAAGTGGTTCAAGGCTAAGACAATCAACAGACATGTCATTATGGGTCGCAAATCATTTGAATCATTACCAGGAATCTTGCCTAATAGAGTTCATGTGGTAGTCACACGTGATAAATCCTACTATCACAGCAATATCATAATCAAGCATAGCATAGATGAAGCACTAGCATATGCCTACCAGGAAGGAGAGGAAGAAGTGTTCATCTTGGGCGGGGGCAACATCTACAGGCAAACTCAAGATCTCTGGCAGCGACTTTACCTCACTGAGGTCGACGCCCAACCAGAGGGTGACACGTATTTCCCTGAGGTTAATTACGATCATTTTCGTCTTGCATTTGATGAGCACCATATGGCGGATGAAAAAAACCAATATTCCTATACCTTTAAGATATACGAAAGAGGGCTATAGGTGACTAACAATATATCAGAGGAATTTATTCACTACATCTGGAGATTAAAGAATTTTGATCTACACAACCTTCTCCTTACTTCAGGAGAGAGCCTGGATATTTTGAACTTTGGATATCACAACTCCAATGCTGGCCCTGACTTTTTAAACGGGTCTGTAAAGATCGGCAATACTACCTGGCATGGGCATATTGAAATGCATATCAACTCCTCAGATTGGGAGAAGCATCAACACTCAGCTGATGAAGCTTATCAAAATGTTATACTCCACGTAGTCCTCAATCACGACAAAACAATCCTACTCGGGGATCAGGCAATACCTACACTGGAGCTGAAATCAAGAATTGAAAAATCTGTTTATAACGCCTTTCACTTATTGAATAGGAATAAGAGCTGGATACCCTGTGAAACTTGGATGCCGCATATAAACGAAATTACCAAGTCCATGACTCTTCACAAGGTCCTCGCAGAACGCCTCACTCTAAAGGCTCAAAGTATATTGCAGCAGCTCAAAGTGCAAAACGACAATTGGATAGAAATCATTTATCTACGCCTACTTTGGAGTATCGGCCTCAGCGTTAATGCCGACTCGTTCCTTCGTTTAGGAGAATTAGTACCGTATCAAATAATTAGTAAACACAGAGACTCCATCGACGAGCTTGAAGGGATATTATTCGGCGTAGCTGGGTTCTTACAAGTTCAGGAAGAAGACGAATACATCTCAAAACTGAAAGCGCATTACAAGTTCTATCAGCAGAAATATAATCTACTCCAAATGAGGGCTGCTGAATGGAAATTTATGCGGATGAGACCTTCTGGTTTTCCAACCATAAGAATAGCTCAGATTGCCAAACTATTGTCCAAAATTGACCGGCTGGATACTCTATTGTTTGAGAGTGATACCCATATTATTCTAAAGGAATTTCAGCTTAGCCTAAATGATGGCTTTTGGTATAATCACTATCGGTTTGATGGTAAATCAAAACCTATCAAAAAATCTATCGGAGCAGATAAGATCAACTCAATCATCATCAATGCAGTTGCACCTCTTAAATATGCCTATGGTATATATCAAGATAGTGATGAACTCAAATCTAAAGCTGTCGAGATATTGGATGCTATAGCTTGCGAGAAGAATTCTGTGGTAAAGAAATGGAAAGAGCTCAACATGCCAATACAGTCTGCTGCTAGTAGTCAGGCCTTACTGCACCTTAAAAAACATTTCTGCGACCAGAAAATGTGCTTACAATGCTCAATAGGACATCAAGTCTTCAAACAATTGCAGAGTGCTTAGAGAACATTTAGTAAAAGGGCTATTGCTCCCGTTCTCCTTGCTATTTGGCTTAGGCGTGTTGTTCAGAGATTTTTTCTATAGAACTAAACTTTTGCGCTCTATCCAATTTAATATTCCAGTCATAGGAGTCGGGAATCTTGCTGTCGGAGGATCAGGCAAAACACCTCATGTCGAGTATCTTATTGCGCTACTACAACCATACCTCAATGTCGGAGTAATGAGCAGAGGATATAATCGTAAGTCTAAAGGATATCGACTCGTCAATAAGAGAGACACAGCTAAAACAGTAGGAGATGAACCTAAGCAATACTCTATGAAATACCCCAATATCAGCGTGGCTGTTTCTGAAAGTCGCTCTATCGGAATCCCACAAATGCTCTCACAACAGCCAAATATCCAGGCCTTGATCTTAGATGATAGCTATCAGCACCGTAGCGTTACTGCAGGGCTCAATATCCTGTTAACTGACTACAGCCAACCATACTTTGAGGACTTCCTACTTCCGGCAGGAAGACTTAGAGAATGGCCACAAGGAGCCTCACGTGCGGACATTATCATCATAAGTAAATGTCCGAATGAGATCAGCAAAGAGCAACAGCAATCAATGATCAATCGTATTAAGCCAGAAGAACACCAAACCATATACTTTACCAAGTATCGTTACCAAAACCCGTATCACATTTTTAATGGTAGCAGGATTACTCTTTCTTCCTTTGATACTGCCATATTAGTTACAGCAATTGCCTCAACGGATTACTTGCTAGAATATATAGATAGTCAAGTTCCAAATGTAAGTTCATTCTCATTTGAAGATCATCATTACTTCACTCCGCATGAAGTATCTAATATTGCCACTACATATCATGGATATAAAGATCAAAAAGCCGTGATCATTACAACTGAGAAGGATGCAACCAGACTTGGCCTGCATTATGACTATCTCATCAAATATAATATTGACATATACGTTCTGCCGATACAGGTTGAGTTTCTCAATGAAACATCAAGTTTGTTTGATCGTGAGATACAAGACTACCTGCTAAACTTTACCGTGTGATTAAAAATCTGTACATCTTGCTTTTCATAAGCCTGTCGTCAGGGTTATGCTCACAAGTGAGTTTTCTAGATTACAATCCTGTACATTTTCATTCCCTTGATCGGATAAGTGGACTCTATCCAGAGCAGTTTACAAGTCACAGCTCGATTAGATATAATGACCCTTTACAGTTTATAACGATGTTGGATTCAATCCATAGTTATAAGGACATAGATAAAGTAGGTCTAAATAGGCTAATTTCAGAATATGATGAAATAAGACCTTTCCTCAGCAACTCGCTTACTCTTGATGAGTCGTCTAAGAAAGGAATCTTAAATTCATTCTACAAGACGCCAGAGCATCTTTATGCTGTAAGTACAGCTAATTTTGAATTGAGAATAAATCCACTCTTAAATCTAACTGTGGGTAATAACGATGGCAATGCCCTCTATCAAAACACTAGAGGAATTAAGCTCCGTGGCTCAATCGATCAAAAGATCTATTTCTATAGCGCCATCTACGAAAATCAACAAGAATTCCTTCCTCATGTAAATACACGCATCAATAGATGGAATGCCATTCCTGGACAGGGATTCTTTAAGTCCTTTGAGAGTCGAG
>CAZAXY010000211.1:0-4140 GCA_964489125.1 uncultured Saprospiraceae bacterium | reverse complement strand
GGTTTTAACAGTTGCAGCGTTATGCGTGCGATAATAAAGTTAGCTTTATTTTTGCCTTCTTATAATACCTATGTCAAACACTGTTCCAAAATATCATATTCAGAATGTTTCTTTCTTAGGAAGTTTTCCTTCTGTTGAAAAAGCCCCCTATGTTGAGCTACCAGAATTTGCGTTTATCGGTCGCTCGAATGTGGGCAAGTCATCGCTGATAAATTATATATGCAATCGAAAGAAGTTAGCTAAGACATCCAGCACACCTGGAAAGACTCAATACATTAACCTGTTTAAGGTTGAGGAGAATTGGGTGCTAGCAGACCTACCTGGTTATGGTTATGCTAAGATTTCCAAGAAGATGAGAGCCAAATGGGGTAGGATGATTGAACAATATTTATTGCGTCGAGAGATGCTAGGATGTGTTTTTCTTTTGATAGACTCCAGAGTTCCTGCACAGGATATTGATCTTGATATGATTGATTGGTTGGGTTCCAATCAGATTCCTTTCGTTCTGGTATTTACTAAAACAGACAAACTTAAACCCCAGCAATTGAAGGATAATATGGTTGCATTTTTCAGCAATCTCCGAGAGACATGGGAAGAGATGCCGCATCATATCTTGTCCTCATCAATCAAGAACAAAGGGAAAGAAGAGGTTATTGATCTCATTTATACTGTGGTAGATAGTCTCGATTAAGTAGTAAGTTCGCCGAGCAACATGAAAGAGCGAGATCACATTATAGAAGACATTGAGAAATGGCCCATATCACAGTTTTATCAGGATAGGGAAGATAAAGTTCAATTGCTTAGTAATGAACTTGCCAATTACCTCATTGAAAATCATTCTGAGACCGAGCTAATTGATATCGTCAATAGAACTGTCTACCTCGAGAAACTAAGAGTTCGTACATCCCCATTAAAAGTAGATCCTCCGAAAGAAATAACTTATTGGAAAAAAATAGAATCTGAGCTGAGTAAGGATCAACTGTCAGGTGACCTAAGCTCTCAACTGCATGACAAGGTAAGGCGCATTAGCCATCGTTATGCGGAGGAAATTGTTGGAGACTTCAGGCCAAAGACCTTTCTGTTCGCCCGAAAAGCTTTGACCTTGTTTTTTGGATCGCTATTCAATCCATTCTTTGCTCATGACAAGAAGGGCTTTTGGGGTGGTCAAGAAGCTGTTCTTGACAAATTTAAAATCGTAGGGCCTGTTGATCACATCAGGAAGCTATTTACCAAAGGTTCAGTTCTAATGTTACCAACCCACTCTTCCAATCTCGATTCGATACTTGTAGGTTATGCGATTGAAATGTTGACTGGTTTGCCGGCATTTTCATACGGAGCGGGGCTCAATTTATACGACTATGAACTCATGGCCTATTTCATGAGCAGGCTTGGGGCTTATAAGGTTGATCGCCGCAAGAAGAACCCAATTTATGCTCAAGGTATTAGGCAATTCTCTCGGTTATCGATAGAAGAGAATCTAAATAGCATATTTTTCCCGGGTGGCACGAGATCAAGAAGTGGGGAGGTTGAAAGCAAAGTAAAGCTGGGTCTATTAAGTACCTTGCTCGAAGCTCAAAATGATTTCTATGCGCACAACTATGACAAGAAGATCATCATTGTACCATTAGTCATAAGCTACCACTCTGTCCTAGAGGCGTCATCACTGATTGAGGAACATCTCAAGAGAACGGGTAAACAGAACTATTTATCGACTAAGAAGCAGTCGAAGCCTTCCTTTAGAAGAATTAGATTTTTTCGGCGTCTTTTTGGCCGAGGATCCAATGTGACCTTATCATTTGGTGCTCCTATAGATGTGTTCGGGCATCGCCTTGACCAAGATGGTAACAGCATCAAGGACGGACGTACCATTGATATCAAGGAATACTATCAAAACAATGGGGAGGTGTCATCTGATAAGCAGCGAAATCTTGTCTATACACGCAATTTGGGGGATGAACTTGTACGCAGCTACTATCAGGCTAATGTTGTGCTTACGAGCCAGTTAATTACTTTTGTTAGCTTTAGATTGTTCTGCAAACATTTCATTGATATTGATCTGCTTAATCTGGTCAATATGCCGGTCGACTTATTTGAGTTAGAACAACAAGAAGTGTATGTTCAAATTGCAAAAGTACTGGATAGGCTTAAGTTGATAAGAGACCAAGGCAAGGTCAAACTAAGCCAAGAACTTGACACTCTTCAGATTGAAGACATTGTAATGGATGGACTAAAAAATCTTAATATTTATCATTTAAGGATGCCATTGTACATTAAAAACGGTATGTTTCGATCTGAGGATATTAAGGTTCTCTACTTTTATGCCAATCGACTCTCAGGATACGACCTTGACAGATTCATTCATAATCGGTCAAAATCGGCAAGAAGCTTAAAAATGACGGTTGATCTAATGTGATCACAGGTGCTTTAAACTACCATGAAGTGAATTTTATAATATTTGATTTAGAAGCTACATGTTGGAGAGGTCGACCACCTAAAGGCATCACAGAAATCATAGAAATAGGTGCTGTCAAAGTAGATCGATTTGGTAAAGTCGATGGTAGCTTTTCAGAATTCGTTAAACCGATAGTTAATTCACAATTGTCTGGATTTTGTACCTATCTCACACATATCCAGCAAAAGGATGTAGATCAGGCCGATAAGTTTGAGCCTGTTTGTCGTCGTTTTATGGAATGGGCCGAGATCGGAGAAGAAGAATACATGTTATGTTCATGGGGTCAGGACGATTCTAACCTACTCACTAATGATTGTAAGCTCCATAAAATGGAATATGAGTGGGTCAGGCACTTTACAGATCTCAAGAAAGCTTATCAACGCGTCAAACAAATCCGTAATGCCAGTGGGCTAAAGAGTACGGTAAAAAAAGAAGGCTTTGAGTTTACAGGCATTCATCACCGAGCCATCAGTGATGCAGAGAATCTCGCCAAGGTATTCATCAAGTATTTCGAGGAGTGGGATTTAACCTACTGATAGTCGGCTGATTCCTTAATCTTATCTAAAAATTCGATCATATTGAACGCAAGGATCATAAATTTGTGTTTTAGAGATAAAATTAGATTTTAATTAAAATATAATACAATGACACGATTTATTACGCTCGTAATTTGCATGCTTTTCTCCATTGCTTTGATGGCTCAAAATGGAGCACTCACCATTGAGGTAGTAGATGCTAGCTCAACTGATTCTCAGATGGCTGCTCAAATGGAAATGGTGAAAGGTACTTCAATCTCTGTTAGTTATATGGGGGAAAATTCCATGACAAAAATTAATTCGATGGGAGGACTTGTAAATATCGATGTTAAAATGTCTGAGAATGGGGACATGGATACGTATATGGATATGATGGGTCAGAAAATGTGGATTCCTAGTACCAAGGCAGAACTTGACTTAGCCAAGGCGGAAGCTGGAGCATCAGATCCAGAATTGGTTTACGACGAAAGCGACACTAAAGAAATTGCTGGATTCCAATGCTACAAGGTTACAATGACTAATCCAGATGTTGATGGACTTGTAATTGAGGCTTATATCACTGAGGAAATTAAGGCAAATGCAGCCGTTATTCAGGGTGTAGACATCGGGGCATTTAGAGGCTTCCCGTTAGAGTATACCATTAAAAATGAGACGCCTAATATGAATCTAACATTCACAACGACAGATTATAGTGCGGATGTTGACGCTTCAGTATTTGACGTAAAGACTAATGGTTATACTAAGATGACGATGGAAGAGCTACAATCCTTATTAGGTGGCGCAGGAGGCTTCGGCTTTTGACAACAATCTTTAGAACATAATATATGAGGGCTGAGCATTTTGTTCAGCCCTTTTTCGTGTCATGACGCTTATGGTTAAAAAAAATAGGAGGGTTCCTGCTTATGCTACAGAAACCCTCTCTAGAGTGAGTTAACTAATAAAATTATTCGTGGCCAATGCGCGCCGTGCGAATGCTCGATTTATGATCAAATCATCTATCTGATCATTGATGAGTTTTGTTAACAGTGAAAGAAAGCAATCATTGCGATTCGATCTTTCTCAGTTATTAGATTGTATGTTGGTTTTTCATATGTCTTGAAAAACGGGCCCGATCGAAATCGGACCCTTAATGGTTCTCATTTTGTGGTGTTA
>CAZAXY010000210.1:0-4223 GCA_964489125.1 uncultured Saprospiraceae bacterium | reverse complement strand
AGATTGTCAGAGAGGTCATCTACATAGTTTTTGAGAATTCCGATTGGATCTATAGTTACAAAAATGCTGGTAATCTTGCGCATGGCGCTTTTATACATATAGCCTACTAATGCCCGCATCTTGGGATCGAGAGCCATATAGACTATCGCTCCTAAGGCAAGGACAGTCACGACAAGGCCTAATAATGACGATGCAAAGGCCAATATAGTTCCTAATCCAGTGAATACTAACCATGCCATTAAGCCAATTGCACCAACTAAAAATAATGTACCTGTTACACCTTCAGGCCTCTTCCAAAATGACTTTGGTTTAGTGCTCATCGTGTCGACTCCAGTAAAATCTGCCATAAATTCCCTATTCTAAGTGATGTGTTTATTTGCTTAAAGGTCTATATAAGTCTGTAAAAAGTAAAATAATATCTACAACTCATCATGTAATATCGATAAAATCTTCTATATGAGTGTATCTAAGTTTGGAGTTTGATCTAACTCCAGGTTGTCTATGGCAGGTACTGCTGCACCAGCAATTCCTTTAATACTACCATACATATCTATTGTATTGGAGATAATGATTTCCAATTGCTTCTCACGACTCTTCCAGATTTTGCGCATAGCCATTTTTTCACGGTCCAAATCGCTCTTCATCGTCTGAAATCCTTCGACGATGCCATTTATCTGCAGTTTAAATTCTTGACTGGTTAAAAAAGCATATAAAAGCTCCATTTTATCCCCCTTATTGCTTTGGGATTCATGAGCTGCTGCGGACCTGATTACAATTTCTCTTAACACATGAGACAGTCCCTTGAAATCATCATAATTGCAAATCCATACGCCATCTTTCTCCCCAAACCGATCCATCTCCTTGGGCATTACCTGAGTCACGAGTACTGCGATATCGGCTTGTGCCCTGCGCTGATCTGACTTAAGTTTGGCGATCCAATCTTTGCCAAATGATTTTGTGCGCTTTGATTCGTACACTATTTTACCACATTCATTGCGCATATCATCGATCACCACCTGTACTGTATCTGCTCCGAGGCTTCCTTTCTTTACTTCTTCGATGCGATCATATATGAAAGCCTGACGCAAATAATCCTCAATTGCTAACTCCTGTACTTCGCCCTGTAATTGCATTGATCCTTGCTCCGACTTGCGCTTGAGTTCTTCGATGAGCTTATTCTGCTGTTGGAGTCGCGTGTCTTTCTCCTTAAGCTTTAGCTCTAATTCTTCAGACATAGCCTTTTTGACCTGGCTATGAATTTGTTCTCGCTCTTGGTTGAGCTGGCGCTGCATCTCCAGCTCTTTATTCTGGAGTTGCTCGTTCATTTTACGTTGTGTCTGTAGTAACTCTAGCTCTTTTTGCTGTGAATATTTTAGTTTTTCTTGTGTTTCCTGAAGAGATTTATTCTGATTTTCTAACTGTACATTGAAGTCATCTTGCACTTGTTTTCTCAACTGTGCGATCTGTTCTTCTTTAGCTTTATTTAATCGCTCAGTGAATATTTCGTTTTGTCTTTTTTTCTTGGATTCAAATTCCTGCTTCTGTTTACTAAGCTCCGATTCAGCTTGCTTCTTATCCTCAATCAGTTTGTTACGCTCATTTTGAAGTTCCTGATCGAGCTGAGCCTTGATGTCTTTGGCGATTACACCCTCGATATCAAATCTGTGTGAACAATTTGGACAGGTGATTTTTTCCATACAAGTGTTATTTTATGAAGTCCACATCTTTTGTAACAGGGTATCTCATTAGTCTTTTAATGCTCTCTTCTACGTCCAAATTTTCGTATATGATCTGATAGATGATTGATACGATGGGTGACCGTAGCTTGTGTTTTTTGATTAATGCCTGGGCCACCTTGACAGATCGCAATCCTTCAATACTCTCGGAAGAGGTTGCTAGGATTTGATCCACAGATTCTCCTTTGGCAATTCGTACACCACAAGTATAATTGCGAGATAAGGGAGAAGTTGCCGTAGCAATCAGATCGCCAATTCCTGCAGTACCTAAGAATGCCTCGTAGTTTACGCCGATTAATGAGGCCATCTTAATGATCTCATTTAATCCTCTCGTGATTAGCATAGCCTCTGCATTCTTACCAAAATTGCGCCCTCTCACTATGCCAGATGCGATGGCAATCACATTCTTGAGAGCTCCAGCCATTTCTGCACCAATAATATCATAGGAGTTAAATACATAGAAACTTGGCCCTGAAAGATGCTTAGTGGCAATCTTTATTACCTCATCATAAGGACTCGCAACTACAGTTGCCGTCGGCAGGTCTTCGAGTATTTCTGTGGCCAGATTAGGCCCGCACAAGGCTCCGACTCTTTTGACATCCGTTTCTTTTAAGATGAGTTGACTGATTGTATTTACCTGATCGATGTCGAGTTCCTCCAGACTTGCCGCTTCACTATATACATGAAATCCCTTAGTGCCGTGTATGAGTATATGTCGTGGACTTAGATGTGGGGCGGCATTGGTGATCATCTCATAGAAATGTTCCGATGGGCTCACTGGATAGATCACATCACATTTATTACATAGTTCTTCTATGTCATTCGTTGCAGATAGATTAGAGTTTAGTGGGTATGTCTTATAATCTTTTCCTCGGTTTATGTCGTCGACGAATTCCTGTCTTCTACTGTGTAAGATCACTTCATTTTTGGCGGATATTAACTTGGCTATCGCCATGCCAAAGTTTCCACCACCTATTATTCCGACAGGTTTAGTGATCATTGTGTATGATTGTCTATAGTCATAAGCCTCAATTTAATGGCTTAGCGCTTCTTTTTCTTCGCTTGTTGCTGTTTTAGTTTTTGCTCTTGAATCTTCCGCTGTTGTTCCATGGCGTCGGCCAAACGTGCCTGGAATCCTGTTTTCTTTTTCGGAGCACTCTTCTTCTTATTGAGTTGGGCCAATATTTTTTCGTCGTCAAAGACATACTTCTTGGTAATAATCGTCTGAGCAATGGTTATCAATTGACTGAAGAACATGTAACATGTTAGTCCCGATGCATAATTATTAAAGAATACGAAAAACATCAGTGGCATCAGATATTGCACGTACTTCATGGCCGGATTAGCGGTCATATCCATATGCTTAGTGTTATAGAATGTATAGATCACTGTTGCAATAGCCCATAAGATGGTAAATAAACTGAGATGACTGCCCATTCCTGGTATGGTAAAGGGTAGTTGTATGATATCATCAAATGACGAAAGGTCTTGTGCCCATAAGAATGATTCTTGCCTGAACGTAATAGAAGCGGGAAAGAATCTAAATAGTGCATACCATATTGGCATCTGGATAAACATTGGAAGACATCCACCCATCGGATTCACGCCATATTCGCGATAGAGCTTCATCGTTTCCATCTGTTGTTTTTGTGAATCATCCTTAAATCGGTCTTTCATCTTGGCAATCTCAGGTTTGAGGGCACCCATCTTGGCTTGAGAATGAAGCATCTTATATGTGAGAGGATACACGGCCATCTTAATGATGAAGATGATTAGTATGATCACCACTCCTTTACTTCCTATGAATCCAGCAAGAAAATTGAAAAATGGTCTGATGAAATGTCTATTGATACTTCCGAAGATACTCCTTCCGTATGGGATGATCTCTTCCAGATCAGTAGCTGCTGCTTTGAGCTTTGAATATTCATTTGGCCCGACATAGATATCCATATTATAGCTTGACTGAGATCCAACTAAAGGTATACTGGCTACCACTGTAGTCTTCTTGAGGTCTTCGCTCGACTCATCTGACATCTCTACACTTGCTATTATACCGTCAAGTTTACTTTCTCTAGCTATATATGCTGTATTGAAGAATTGATTAGAAAATGAAAACCAATCTATTTTTTTACCCGTCAGGTCTTCGACATCATCTCCACGACATCCACAGTAGTCGCTACTTTCATCTGTCTCTTTGAAATATACAGTCGATACCGTTTTTTCGAATGTGTAGTTTTCTTCGATTCTGTCGAGATAGTTAGTAATCTCTAAATCGGTCGAAATGATGTCATTTATGCCACTCGTTGATAACTCTTGATTGATAATATAGGAATCGTCATTAAGCGTATACTTCTTTGTGATTTTACGTCCGCCAGTCCCACTGAATGTGAAAGTGATGGTATTACCATTTATCGATGGCGATGCATAGAGATTTTTGGTATCGACTATTGAATTGCCTATGTTGAAACGATAGTTAGTGCTGTTCTT
>CAZAXY010000209.1:0-4252 GCA_964489125.1 uncultured Saprospiraceae bacterium | reverse complement strand
CTTCAGTCCATCTAGATACATTTCCTACTCATAATGAGCAGTATTTAGTAGAAGAGACCATCTCCTATCCGATATGCATCAATGGTAAGAAGCGTGGATTGGAAACGTTTAGCGCAGCTGCATCACGTGAGGATATCATGGAACAAGTCAAAGTACTCGACTATGTAGAAAAGTGGCTAGAGGGCAAGCCAATTAAGAAGGTTATCGTCGTACCAAATCGCATGGTCAATATAGTGGTGTAGCTCGCAATTATATACATATAGCATTGTTATAGAAGTCATTTTTATGTCTACTTTGATAGCTAATGCCCGGAAATCAAGCATTATTGGATAAGTCTCACTACACTCAACCAAACTCTATATGTCACAGTACAAGATCATCCTTTTATCTGCATTCGTTGCTTTCTTCTTCATGCAACATTTTCAATCCTTTGCTCAAGGTGATGAATATTTCGTAAAAACATGGTCCGCATTATCCCAGCGCAATATTCAACTTGGTGCTAAGTTGGCAGATTCTACTCTTGTCTTATACCAACAGGAGGGAAATGAATATGGAATTGAGAAGTACAATTTTCTATTGGGCGCTATAGCCAAGCTCGGAGGAGATTATCGACGCGCAGATAGCCTATTTACTGTATTTTCAGGTGTAACCCATGAGAAAAGAGACACCTCGATGATGGCTTCAGTCTTCTTCCAACTCGGCATAGTCAATGAGGCACTTGGCAGACTTGATAAGGCTATTGAGATGCAGCTTCAATCGATTAATTATTACTATCAGTCTGGTGACAGCCTGCTCACAAACCATGGATTAAACAACATAGGTTCTCTTTACCGCAAGCTCAAACAATATGATCTCTCAGAGGCTTATTTTTTTAAAGCAATGAGTATCAATAAACAATTAGAAAACTTGGATGGCCAAGCGACTAATCATGTTAATATGGGCAATCTATATGCAGAACAAAACTTCTTCGAAAAAGCTACAAATCATTATAAACAAGCTGTAGGTCTTGATTCCATAACCAATTTTCAATGGGGCCTCGCCTATGATTATGAAAATATCGGCAACATGTATGTCAAGCAAAAAAAATACCTCCTTGCAATAGAGCCTCTGACCAAGGCCTTAGAAATCCGTCAATTGTTAAAAGGCAAGCACGAACTGGCGATAAGTAATCTTAAATTGGGAGGACTATACACACAACTAGGCCAACTTCAAAAAGCTAATAAATACCTCATTAAGGCCACCGCATTCGCAAGTCAAACTGGTGCATTGGAAACAGAAAGAGACGTCCTCAGGGCATGGTCAGAACTGAAGGAGAGAGAAGGCTCTTATAAATCAGCATTGGACTATTACCAACGTCACGATCAATTAGCTGATAGCATTCTAAATGTAAATACCTCAAACGAGTTCGCACGTCTGAATGTCACCTTTGAAACAGAAAGAAAAGAAAAAGAAATCGAATTACTGAGTGTAAGAAATGAACTATCTCTAAATCGATTAAAGAGCTCAAAAAAAACCAATACAATCTTAGTGTTTGCTTTGGGTCTATTTGGGATAATGGGGGCCATGCTTTGGAAATTGTATAAAGGCAGCACCAAAAAAAATGAAATCATCTCTGTTGCGCTTAACGAGAGAGAAATACTCTTGAAGGAGATACATCATCGAGTCAAAAATAATCTCCAATTTATCTCATCACTTCTGGGCCTTCAGACCGAACACATCGAAGATGAGGCAGCCTTAGGAGCACTGCAGGAAGGACAAGATAGAGTACAGTCAATGGCCTTAATTCATCAAAATCTCTATCAGGATAAAAACCTAACAGGTGTAAATATCAAAGACTATTTCTTAAAAATGATCCATGGACTATTTGACTCTTATAATATACGAGACGATCAAATAGAGTTAAATCTCAGTGTCGACGATTTAAATCTAGACGTAGATACGGTCATTCCAATAGGGTTAATTGTCAATGAACTAATTACAAACAGTTTGAAATATGCCTTTACCAATATGGACAAAGGTATAATCACAATTAGTTTGCATGAAGAAGGTGAAATATTGCGTCTAAAAGTCGTGGACAACGGAATAGGATTTGGCGATGATGAACTGCCGACGTTAGGAAGTTCATTTGGTTATAGACTTATCGAAGCTTTTGCCAGTCAGCTACGAGCAGAGCTTTCAGTTGATGGTAGCTCAGGCACTGTAGTAACACTGGATATCCAAAAGTATGCTAAAGTATAGTCCTATTTCTGTCTTAGATATGCCTACTCTACAATTCTCATCGGATGATATTTCCTCACACTTGTCGCCTTTACTTCCTCTAATGACAAGGTCATCGGTTTTAGTTTGTGTTCGGCAAAAAGACTCATCTGATCCGTGTAGTGCGGGCTATTAGGGTCGGCTGATGATCCATAAGCATTAACAGTCTCGAGCACAGGTAAGGTATCAGGCCTGAATCTTACCAATTGGATATAAGAGTCCCCAGCAACAACTCTATAACTCCCATCGTCCTGTTTCTGCCCATACATCGCCCCGAGCACATCTGTTCCTCCATCTACTGCCAAACTGACCGAACCACGAGTATGTCTCATCAATTGTGATAATTGTGGAGTGAGCTTATCAAATTTGCCCATGAGTTCATCTTGCGCTAATCTTAGTGCTTCAATAACATCGGTTTCAGTGATTGATCCACCAGGAAAATATCGATCCTCCTTTTTCAATTTTTCCGTGATCTGATAGAATGTAAGGAGAAACAATGGAGCTGTAGTATTGTCGGCATCACACCGGCGATTCCAGCTATTAAGAAGTCGAATACCATCAGCACAGCCCGGATGATCACCTGGGGATAAGGACAACATCAATTCAAGATTACTGATCTGCACAGACCTCAATTTCTTAGGATATTGCACATCATACTTGATGGTCTTAAAGTCATTATAACTTAAGGAGTCATACTTACTGATTAACTCCATAAATCTTGTGGATCGATTATTTTGTAGATCTGGTGACTGATAACCATTGACTATATCATCATGATCATAGATGGGATTATCTCCAGCTCCAGTACTTGAGTACGGAGTATTATTCATGTTGTACACATAGCCCGATTGCGGATTGACAACTTGAGGATTTTCATCAATAGGATGGAGTTCTTCTGGCCATAATGTTTTCTTAGTGTTACCTGGCAATACTCCACTCCAATCATACTGATCGTCACGCACTGGAAATGTGCCATTGCTTATGAACATAATGTTATCATCTCGATCTGCATAAACGATATTAGTGCAAGGGATGTCCTGACGAGCTAAGGCCGCTTGAAATTCTTCAAGGTTGGTGGCACGTCCCATTTTATACCATTGCTCTACTGACGCGACTGCTTCATGTGCCGCATAGCTCCATGCAAAAGTGCCAACATCAGTTATAAATGCTGGTCCATATATAGACTTGTACTTAGTTCTTTTAATGGGAATGCTTAATGGGCCCGCCACTTTCATCCAGGCCCAGACTGATTCCTTTTCGAGTGTATACCACTCACCATCAACCTTATACTTCATCTTATTATCTGGGTCGACATCAAGCTTATAGACATCTGAAAAATCGGCGTGGTTAACCGTATGCGCCCAGCCTAAGTATTCATTCGTCCCGTGGAAGATGGTAGCGCCTCCAGGAAAAGTGCCTCCTAATATATTTTGCCCCTCATCAGAGATCAGATGAGCCTCGTACCAGGAGTACCACCCTTCTAAGGGTTGATGTGAATTTACAGCCAAGAAAGTTTCATCTCCGGCAGTTTTCCTATTTGCAATGGCAATTGCATTAGATCCTTTAGGTAAGTCCGGTTTGAGATCTTTTACGATGTCACCGTTCAGAATTTCCTGTAGATGAGCACCAGCTCCCGATATCTCCATTAAACCTAACAAGTATCCTGAGGCAACATCTGCTGGGCCTACTGGAAACAGATCGTCATTGAATACTTCGTCGGGGTGCGCAGCAGCAAAAGCATTCATGCCATCTGCATATCCTGATATCACCTTAATCATCTTAGGACTGAGTTCAGATTGATATCGTTCCTCGGCGACACGCTTGATATCCATAAAGTGAATGCCAAAATCAGCTACAAGTCCATCCTTTCCGATAAGTTCTCCATACTTACCATTAAGTGCGAGCAGCTGCTCTTGTATCGTATTGAAATCATCCTCTGCTGTAGCCCAGGCAAGTCCATAGGCAACTTGTTCATCTGTTGGTGCATGGATATGAG
>CAZAXY010000208.1:0-4252 GCA_964489125.1 uncultured Saprospiraceae bacterium | reverse complement strand
AGATTGGACCGTCTGTGACAATGAGGGCAATGTGATCCGAGCGAACAATTTAACAGAGGAAGCCGAGACCTCGACAAACACCTTCCCTTAAGCGGTAGCCTTTATGGAATCATTGGGTTTAGAATGTGACTATTTCTTTTTAGACTGTAATGGCAGAATACTAAACCCACAATCTTATCAATCCATGTTCTGTCCACAATTGAACTAGAATGATGATGTACACCTTCCAAGCGCTTAGATACATTCATATAATTGGAGCAGAGCTTATAGAAATGAGCTCTCGTGGGTAGGTCATTTAAGTATGATTGCATCAGTCATCATGATAACTCTAAGAATAACATATAAATCATCAAACTATCACTCCCATGTTACCACAATATTCTGGCTTAATACCAAGTGTTTACCACGATTAACTCTCCTTCTCGGAGATGCGTACCTTAGCACTGTCTATGAGAAAATCAATTAAGTACATCATACTCTTAATCCTTGCCATAGTAGTATTTGAGCTAGGTAACTATGGCTATGGCATGATTAATATTGCTGCCGGCTACAATGCCAAGACCCTGTGTTCATGTGTCTTCGTCAGTGGTAGAACTGAAGAGTCAGTGTTGGAACAGGACATTGCCGTGAGCGCCTCTTCGTTTATAGGTGGTTCCGTCGATCAAGAAGATCAATCTGCGACAGCATCATTCCTCGGCATCTCTCGCAAGGCTATCTATCGGCCCGGTGTAGGCTGCACCTTAGTATCTGGGATAGATGAAGACGTCCTAAGAAATCAACAAGTAGGACTATGGCCGCCGCCATCTGGTGTTCCCAATTCAGACAAGTTGTGGCCGTACGGCACTCTTGATACCTTGGCAATGTCAGGATCGATCGACATGGTCAAAATTGACGAAGCTTTTGACTATGCCTTTGATGAGCCCTATCCCGATAATCCGAGATATACCAGAGCTGCTCTGGTGGTTCACAAAGGAAAGATCATTAAAGAGCAATACGCAGAGGGGTTCGATGAAGATACCCCACTGATCGGATGGTCGATGACTAAGAGTGTCACCAATGCGATGGTAGGATTGCGTGTTAGAGATGGTGCCTTGAGGCTCGATGAGCCTGCTAATGTACCGTCATGGCAGGTCAAGAGTAATGATCCTCGGGCAGCGATTAGGCTTAGAGACTTGATGGATATGACGTCGGGATTAGACTTCCTCGAGGATTATTCTAAACCATCAACAGTTAACAATATGCTCTGGACCAAGCCCTCAGCAGCCGCAGTAGCGGAGTCAGATAAACTGGCGCACCCAGTGAATACGCATTGGTACTACTCGAGTGGCACCACTAACATCATACAAGAGATTATCCGAGGATCCTTTGACGACACACATCAGTATCAGGTATATCCCTACCGCGAACTATTTGCTCCCTTAGGGATGAGCTCTGCCGTAATGGAGCTTGATGCATCGGGCACTTTTGTTGGCTCTTCTCTCATGTATGCCACTGCTCGAGATTGGGCTAAGTTTGGCCTGCTATACCTCTATGATGGTGTCTGGGATGGACAGCGCATCTTGCCAGAAGGCTGGGTCGATTACAGTCAAGAGCGAACTCCAACATTAGAGGATGGATTCTATGGCGCACAATTTTGGAAGAATGCATATGCCGAGCCTGAGGGATCTGTGACTCCTCGTCATTGGCCAGGAGTGCCTCAGGATGCGTACTATGCTTCAGGATTTGAAGGCCAGCAGGTAGTTATCATCCCTTCTCTTGACATGGTGGTAGTGAGACTGGGATGTACTTCCGATCGCAATAACTGGGACCCGGAGAGATTTCTATCCTTAATCTCTACGGCTGTACAATAACGCTATTGGCGCAAGAGCTAATTAATAGCTTAACTAAAACAGCTTTAAGACATTTATAATAGATTATTTCGTGCTTCACGAGATTTCTAAACAAGAAGACCATGAGTAAAAGTTCTTATAAGAAGGCCGCATTAGAATATCATTCGAAAGGACGCCCCGGAAAGATAGAGGTAATCCCATCCAAGGAGACTGCTAACCAGCGAGATCTCTCGCTGGCCTATTCGCCCGGAGTAGCTGAACCTTGTCTGGAGATTAACAAGAATCCTGAAGATGTCTACAAGTATACTGCCAAGGGAAATCTAGTAGCAGTAATAAGCAATGGTACTGCGGTGTTAGGACTAGGTGATATTGGTGCTGCAGCCGGCAAGCCCGTTATGGAGGGCAAGGGACTATTGTTTAAGATCTATGCAGACATCGACTGTTTTGACTTGGAGTTAGACACCAAGGATGTCGATGAATTTGTACGAACAGTTAAAATATTGGAGCCAACCTTTGGCGGGGTCAACTTAGAAGACATCTCAGCTCCCGAATGCTTTGAGATTGAAGAGAGACTAAAAAAAGAACTGAACATCCCTGTGATGCATGATGATCAACACGGAACTGCGATCATCAGCGCTGCAGCATTGATAAATGCGCTCGAGATCGTCGGCAAGAAGATTGAAGAAGTGAAAATAGTGGTGAGTGGTGCAGGCGCATCAGCAATATCATGTAACCTGCTATATGTATCAATGGGAGCTAAGAAGTCTAACATATTTATGTACGACAGTAAAGGATTAATCCATCCAGATAGAGATAATCTAAACGGTCGCAAACCCGAGTTCACAAATGGCAATCTTCCTTTGGGCACGCCTTTGGCGGATGCCCTCGACGGTGCTGACGTCTTCATTGGACTGTCTAGAGGAAACATCCTCAAGAAGGACATGATCAAAAAAATGGCTAAAGATCCCGTCATATTTGCAATGGCTAATCCTACTCCTGAGATCAATTATGAGGATGCTACCTCTGCACGCCCAGATGTAATCATGGCAACTGGGAGATCGGACTATCCTAATCAGGTAAATAATGTATTGGGCTTCCCTTTTATATTCAGA
Organism: uncultured Saprospiraceae bacterium; assembly: GCA_964489125.1. Classification (GTDB taxonomy): domain Bacteria; phylum Bacteroidota; class Bacteroidia; order Chitinophagales; family Saprospiraceae; genus GYS-P2D. Next base: position 1,311 of record CAZAXY010000208.1, on the reverse strand, counting down.
GGTGCCCTCGATGTACGTGCCACTGAGATCAATGAAGCCATGAAGATCGCTGCGGTAAAAGCCCTTGCCGATCTAGCTAAGAAGCCAGTGCCTGACTTGGTCAACAGCGCTTATGGCGATATCAATCTCAACTTTGGCAGAGACTACATCATCCCAAAGCCTGTGGATCCAAGACTAATCACTGAGGTGGCGCCTGCAGTAGCCCGTGCAGCTATGGACAGCGGCCTGGCACAATTGCCAATAAAGGATTGGGAAGCCTATGAGTATGAGTTGTCTGAGCGACTTGGCCTAGACAATAACATCTCTAAAATCATCGAAACGAAGGCCAAACAAAAGACGAAAAAGGTAGTCTTCGCAGATGCCGAAAATCTCTCTGTGCTCAAAGCAGCTAAAGTGGTAATCGAAGAAGGTATTGCCAAGCCTATATTATTAGGTAAGAATGATAAAATCAAGGCCTTATTGGATGAATATAATATCGACTTAGGCGATACTAGGATGATCTGTCCATTTGAATACAGCACTAATTCCGAAAAGAAAACTTTTGAAAAATATGCCAAGCGCCTCTATGAACTGCGCCAGCGCAAAGGCATGACGCACTCGGAAGCCCGCAATCTCATGCGCAAGCGTAGCTACTACGGTGCGATGATGGTAGAGATGGGTGATGCTGATGCGATGATTGGCGGTTTGACACGTAACTTTCCAGATACCGTAAGACCTGCACTTCAAATTTTAGGAGCTCGTGATGGAGTTAAGAAAGTCGCAGGCATGCATATTCTAATGACTAAAAATGGCCCACTATTCTTGGCAGATACGACGATAAATCATCACCTGAATCATGAAGATATTGCTGACCTCACAGTCCTAATCGCTAAGGAAGTAAAAAGGACCTTCAATATAGATCCTGTCATAGGCTTAATTACTTACTCAAACTTTGGCTCTGTGCAAAATCAAGAGTCCGCTGTACTCATGCGCAAGGCAACTGCCTTACTACATAAGCGCAATCCTGAACTCGTAGTAGACGGAGAGATGCAAGCGCATATGGCGCTTGGTAATGATATTCTCGAAGAATTGCATCCATTTAGCAAGCTTGCAGGAAAGCGCGCTAATACGCTCATCTTTCCCAATCTATCATCGGCTAACATTGCTTATAACCTACTGTCTGAAGTGGCGGATATGGATTTGATTGGGCCGATTCTGATTGGGCTGAAGAAACCCGTGCACATCCTGCAGTTGGGGGCAACAGTACATGAGATTGTTGATATGGTGGCTCTTGCTGCAGTCCATGCTCAGGAGGTTGAGAATGATTGATTT
>CAZAXY010000207.1:1343-4265 GCA_964489125.1 uncultured Saprospiraceae bacterium | reverse complement strand
TATTTTGTGATCGTGAATGAGCACCTCAAATCAATGGTCGCTAAAGCTACCGGAGCATCTGGACTGATAGAGCGAGAAGTCATACAGAATCTATGGAGTGGTTATGGCCAAATCCTACGAGTAGAGCTCACAGGTGCCGATATGAATTCAGTGATTGTTAAACATGTCCAGCCGCCCACTGCTGCTCATCACCCTCGGGGCTGGAACACAGAAATCGGGCATCAGAGAAAGCTAAAGTCTTATCAGGTGGAATTACAATGGTATGAAACATACAGTCAATTATCGAGGGCTCGTATACCTAATTGTATAGCTACTCATCGCTATGACGAGGAGGTCCTAATAATCATGGAAGATCTCGATGTCGCTGGCTTTCCATTGCGCAAGCATAGAGTGACTTGGGATGATCTGGAGTTATGTCTACAATGGCTGGCAAGCTTTCACACGAGCTATATGGGACAGGAGTCACAGGGGTTGTGGGAGGTCGGGACTTATTGGCATCTCGAGACGAGACCACAAGAACTTACCGCCTTACAGGACCAACGATTGAAGCAAGCGGCGACACAGATAGATCAGCGGCTTAATCATTGCAATTATAGAACCTTCGTACATGGCGATGCTAAGCTGGCGAATTTCTGTTTTGGACCTGATGGAAAAGTGGCCGGGGTAGATTTTCAATATGTTGGCGGTGGTTGTGGGATGAAGGATGTCGCCTACTTCGTAGGAAGTTGCTTGAGAGAGGAGGACTGCGCTCGCTTAGAGGCTCAAATATTAGATACTTATTTTAAGTACTTACAAGAGGAACTCACTGAACGAAATGAAGCATTGGAGAAGGAGTGGCGGTCCCTATATAGAGTAGCATGGGCGGATTTTCATCGTTTCCTCAAAGGTTGGAGTCCTGGGCATTGGAAGAATAATGGCTATAGCGAACGGGTCACGGCAGAGGTCATCAATAATCTGAACCTATGAATCTACCCGAACTCTGCGACATTGCATTTTATGCTGCCCGTGCATCGGCGAACTTGATCCATGAGCATAGTCAATCTAAGCTCAAGGTAAACCGCAAGCAGGGGGGAGATACTTATGCATCTCAGGTGATAACGGAATTAGACCTTGCTTGTGAAGCCCTAATCATAGATCAGTTAAAAGATAGCTGTGCGAAGCATGATATTGCGATATTGTCCGAAGAGATGGAGGATGATGGGAGTCGGTTTGAACGAGACTATTTTTGGTGTATCGATCCGATGGATGGTACATTGCCATTCATTAATGGATATCCAGGATTTGCCGTATCTATCGCATTAGTTGCAGCCGATGGGATACCACATATAGGGGTAGTCTGTGATCCCAGTACTGATACCATCTACCATGCGATCAGAGGAGTAGGGGCCTACAAGAATGGAGAACTGTGGAGTATCAACCATGAGAACCTGTATCTGACCTATGTAACCGATAAGTCACTCCCTAATACGCCCAAATCAACAGAGATCATTGAACTCATCATGAGAGAAGTTGATCAACTTGGATTGTCTGAGTATCGTGTTCTATCAGGTGCTGGAGCGGTGATGAATGCAATCCGCGTCTTAGAACATGGCCCTGCCTTTATGCTCAAGATGCCTAAGGCAACATTAGGTGGAGGCTGCATTTGGGATTATGCAGCTACAGCATGTATCTATCATGAGATGGATAGGGTGGCCACAGACTTTCACGGAGAGGCTTTAGACCTAAATAAAGAGGATGGCCCATACATGAATAGCAAGGGAATCTACTTTAAAAATATATAGAAGTTATTGATCAAGACTACAACTCCAAAAATCTCACTAACGACTCTTGAAGAGGGTCATTGCCCTCCTTCTTAATGTGTAAGACGAACGGCTCATAAGGGATGTGATACTCTTTGGTGGTGAGCTTCCAATAGAGAATACCGTTGAGTAGCTTATATTCTTTATTAACGGTATAGAGCGCCTCTACGGCGAGCCTTCTCTCGTTTGGATTGACTTTTTGTTTACTCCAAACGAGGAGATCTTTGCGGCCTAATGAATGTGCAATCGAAAAGCCAAAACCTTCCCATGGCATGATGGTACTATTCTCCTTATAAAGATATCCAAGCTCAGTGAATAGAGCTTTCTGCTCAAGCGAGTTTTCAAGACGGAATCTGTCCAAATCCATAAATATATTGTCCCAAGATTTTTGGAACTCTCGAGTGAGGTCATTCTCAGAGATATTAGGCCTATAATCTCTCAATTTAAAGTAGGCGTTGATACCAATAAAATCCAGCTTGTCCCAGAATGCCACGTTTTGATAGTTGTCAAAATTAGCCGCATAGGTAAGTTTTCCGTTATAGGACTGACGTACCGTTGCAATGAGTTCATACCACTTTTTCAGCATCAGAGATTTTCGCTCGTTGATCGCTAAGATGGGATCTTGTGAATCAGCGTAGGCTAATGTTTCAGCCCATTTCACTTTGGTCGCCACTTCATCTTCCAGATATTTCAATAGTGAGCTATAGTTGGTTTCTTTGCCACGGACCCATAGATCTTCGGGGGGAATCATATCTCGATATTGCATACGATCATCGATGTACTCTTCCTGCTTTTGAGGATTGAGGTAATATGATTCTAATTCCGGCACCTCTGTTACAGCTTGAGTTGCCGAAAGTACCCTCATCTCACTGCCTATGGCCATGACATCTACACCTTCTGCCTCGCACACCTTAGCCCATTTATCGACAAATACTGTATACCAGTGAAACCAATTAGTTAACATACTGTCTGTCTCCGGCATAGTCATGCCGTGCCAGAGAAAACTGTTTTCTTCAAAATAGTGATCCAATGTAACACGCGGGATGAATACGACTTTTAAACCTTGTTTTTTGGCAGCTCGGATTTCATGAACTACTGATTCATCCTGTTCATTCCACCAGAT
>CAZAXY010000207.1:0-1243 GCA_964489125.1 uncultured Saprospiraceae bacterium | reverse complement strand
CTGCACTATACGTTCGTGTTAGGCGATTTGATATAAGTCAGGCGCAAAAATACAATTTTGTAGAGCTTATAGAGGCGATTTTAGTCACTAGTCCATACTGGATTCGGGTTTAAATTTCCCTATTAAAGTATAAGGTATCTCGTGGAAGATCACGCTGCGCATAGTCGCTTCTGAACCCTTCGTAAGCGGTATATACTCTATTAAATAATTCATCGGTTGCCGCTTCTTCTGTTAAGATTTCATCGAATGTGCCTTTAAGTGAGGTAAGCACTTCTGTGGAAAAGGCTAATATCTCGACGTCGCTCTCAGCCTTGATTTTTTGGAGATATTCGTAATTCTTAGCCCTGAAGGTGGTATAGATAAACTTGTTCAGTCGCGCAGAAGCGTCTTTTACGATCTGTTGTAGATCTGGTGCAAGATTATCCCAATCACGCTTGTTAATCATGTTTTCTAGTAGCGAACCTGGCTCATGCCAACCAGGGTAATAATAGTACTTGGCAATTTGGTGGAATCCCATTAAGTAGTCGTGATAGGGACCGATCCATTCGGTCGCATCGATAACCCCTCTCTCAAGATTCGTATATAGTTCGCTACCCGGAGACAGCACTGCTGTACCTCCAACTCTCTCAAGGACTTTTCCGCCGAGGCTCGGCATACGCATCTTCAAGCCCTTGAAGTCTGCCATCGTTTCAATCTTTTTATTGAACCAACCACCCATTTGTGCCGACGTGTTACCGGCTGGTATAGGAACGATGTTGTATCGAGCATAAAGTTCTGTCCATAGCTGCAAGCCACCGCCTTCAAACATCCATGCGTTATACTCTGGCGCATCCATACCGAATGGCACACCTCCAAAAAACTGAAAAGCTGGCTGTATTCCGGCCCAATAATAAGCACAGCCATGACCAATCTCGCAGGCACCACTGCTGACCGCTTCAAAAATCTGTAGCGGTGGTACTAACTCACCTCCTCCATATACATCTATTACCAATCTTCCTTCGGACATTTCCTCGACCCACTCTGCAAACAGTTGACAGCCTTCACCCAGGACAGGGAAATTAGGTGGCCATGTGGTGACCATCTTCCACTTAATGCGCTTCTTAGTATTAATGTTGGCCGATTCTCCTTTAGTAGTGCAAGCACCCATAGTCGCCAGTGCCACACTGGCAACAATTCCTTTTTTTAAAAATTCTTTCCTTTTCATATAAAGACTATTGGAGATATGTATACTTGCATCACGATC
>CAZAXY010000206.1:0-4283 GCA_964489125.1 uncultured Saprospiraceae bacterium | reverse complement strand
CTAATGGGGAAACACAATCCTTCGATTTGGTCATTTTAGCTACAGGGTATTATGCTCAGATCGATGATTTCATGGATGATGCAGCAGAATTAGTAAATAAAGATGGACTACCGAGTCAAGCTGTCTTTGACAGCACCCATGAAGGGTTATATTTCGTAGGATTTAATAATTACGTGCCCGGAGGTGCATTAGGAGTCATCAATTCAGAATCTGAAGAGGTGGTTAATCATATACTTGAGAAAAGGTAGATTTAGTATGTTGGTTATTTCGTGATTTCAAAATGTCTTTCCAATCATATTCGTTTCATCTAAACTTGGCCATTAATTATTTGATCTTAAGATAGAATCACGCCTCATAGAGGAACGACTATGATTTCGTGAAGGCGCGATAGGGGGTTGTAGCGTTGAGGGTATCAAGTTGCAAGGAGTATTGAAGAACTAAATGCCCCATGTCTCGTCAGCATATAAAAATGCTTAGACAAAAAAAGAGCGGCATACCCCCCAGTAGCCGCTCCGAAAAATCTCCAATACTTAATCCCTTAAGTATTCAAAAGTTAAAGAAATTACCTATCCAGTTGCATAATCCTTGCCAGTGTGATTGTTCGCCAACGGTATATCATATATTGCTCTTTAAGCTCATCTATAGTTACCACTTAGACAGCTTTATACGTATTGAAAAAGATAGATATCATCAGATTTTATGCATTTTTACCCCTGATTATGGTAAAACCTATTATTTCAATTCTGACTATGGTCACGCTTTGCTTCGCAATGCACATTGTCACTTACGGACAGGTCTATAATCCAGATACTTCTGCAACATCTACCATTAAGCCCTGGACTGCAATAGGGCTCATGACTGCTGGCCTTGCTACTAATGGCAACACCTTCAAAAGGAATCTTCAGGATGATGTCCAAGATATCTTCGGCACCTCACAGTCTGATCTTGATGATTATCTAGCATTTGTCCCAAGTGCACAAGTCTTGATCTATTCTCTTAATAAAAACAATTCTAATCGCCGTTACCATATAAAAGCATATGCTTTTAGTACAGCGATAAACCTGGGTGCTACTTGGGCGCTGAAGTCTATCTTGGATGTCGAGCGCCCTCGAGGTGGACAGTTCTCATTTCCTTCGGGCCACACGTCATTTACTTTTTCAACTGCGACTGCAAGTTATATGGCACTGAGAGATAAAAGTCCATTACTTGCTTGGGCCTCTTATGCACCTGCTGCAGTAGTTGGAGTGATGCGCGTACAGAAAGATAGGCATTGGGTGCCAGATGTGCTATTTGGTGCAGGATTAGGTATAATCAGCACACAGTTGACTTACAGATATTTGGTACGCCCATCTGACCCAAAAGAGGCGAGGGGATTTCTGTCTAACTTACATTTTGACATAGGACCAGGTCAGATTAGCTTAGTTTATCACTTATAAAACGCCATTTTGGCACCTAACCCCTAATGGCACAGCCTTTGACTTAATAGGCTGCACACACATTAGTAAACAAAAACCATTAACTATAACTATTATGGCTAAAGGACAGATTTCCGTACAAACGGAAAATATATTTCCGATCATTAAGAAGTTTCTTTACTCTGATCAGGAGATTTTCTTGCGAGAACTCGTATCCAATGCAGTAGATGCCAGCAGTAAACTCAAAACTCTCTCTTCTAAAGGTGAGTTTAGTGGTGAGCTCGGAGATATGACCATAGATATTATCCTCGAGGATGATAAACTCATCATCAAAGATAGAGGTATCGGTATGACTGCGGAAGAGGTAGACAAGTATCTCAATCAACTGGCATTCTCCTCAGCAGAAGAGTTTTTAGAAAAATATAAAGATGAAGCGAGCATCATAGGTCATTTCGGATTAGGTTTCTATAGTGCCTTCATGGTAGCGGACAAGGTCGAGGTTATCACTAAATCTCATAAAGATGCTCCAGGTGCTAAGTGGACTTGTACTGGCAATCCTGAATATGATCTGGAACCAGCTGACAAGTCAGAGCGAGGGACAGAGATCATTCTTCACATCTCAGATGACAGCAAGGAATTCTTGGATAAGGCTCGCATAGACACACTGCTCAACAAGTATTGTAAATTTTTACCATTCCCAATTCGTTTTGGCACCAAGACAGAAAGTAATTGGGAAGGCGAGGGCGATGATCGCAAGGAGATCAAAACAGAGGTTGATTACGTTATCAATGAGCAGGAGCCACTATGGAAGAAGAGCCCATCAGAACTCTCAGATGAAGATTACAAGGAGTTCTACTCTTACTTGTACCCTTACTCGATGCCTCCACTGTTCTGGATACATCTCAACATAGACTATCCTTTTAACTTGACGGGTATCCTGTATTTCCCTAAGGTCAATAACTCAATCGAGATCCAGAAGAATAAAATTCAGCTCTACAGCAATCAAGTCTATGTAACTGATGATGTGAGTCAGATCGTCCCTGAGTTTTTGACGCTCTTGCACGGTGTTATCGATTCTCCAGATATACCGCTCAACGTGTCCAGAAGTTATCTCCAAAGTGATAGCAATGTGAAGAAAATCACCAGCTACATCACCAAGAAGGTTGCCGAGAAGCTCAATAGCTTATTTAAGGATGACAGAACGGCATTTGAAGATAAATGGAGTGAGATAAGTGTATTTGCTAAGTATGGCATGATCTCCGAAGAGAAATTTTATGACAAGGCTGAGAAGTTCTGCTTACTCAAGAACATTAAAGGAGAGCACTATACATTTGAAGAATACAAGGAGAAGATCGAGGCTACTCAGAAGGATAAGCATGATAAGATCATTCACTTATACAGCAATGATATCAAGGGTCATCATAGCTTCATCGAGTCAGCTGAAGGGTACGGTTATGACATCCTTGAGATGGACAATATCATAGACAATCACTTCATGCAACATCTCGAGCAGAAGCTTGGTTATGGCACATTTGTAAGAGTAGATAGTGATACTGCTGACAACCTGGTACAAAAGGATGAGAAGACTGAGTCGGTTCTGTCAGAAAAAGAGCAGCAGAAAGTAGAAGATATCTTCAAATCAATTCTTCCGGAGTCAGGCGGTCCTAACCTTGAGCTTAAAGCCTTGGCTCCATCAGATCTGCCTGTAATCGTCACTCGTCCAGAGTTTATGCGCCGGATGATGGAGATGCAGAATCTGCAGAGCATGGGAGCTAGCGACATGCCAGAGATATTTAACGTAGTTGTCAACACGAACAATCCACTGGTTGCCGAAAAGCTCAATAAGATGCGCTCAGCGGATAAGAAAGAGAAGTTTGCCAGCTATCTCTATGACTTGGCAAGACTTAATCAAGGAATGTTAAAAGGCGAGGAGATGTCCACGTTCATTAAAAATAGCTTAGAATTTGTAAGCTAATAGCTAGGCGTTGGACAAAAAGAAAAAGGGCTAAGCGTAGATCGCTTAGCCCTTTTTCTATAGTTTTCATTGATAGAAGTATTCCTACTTCAAAACAGATAATCTGTTGTTAGCAACAACATTGTTAACCTCGTCTTTGACTTCGATTACATAATTGCCCGCCGGAACATCTGTCATAAATACTTGAGTACTAGTTGATCCAGCATCAAGATCTACTCTCTTCGACACTTGACCTTTCATGTTGATGAATCTCAATTCAGCATTTGATGTAAGTGCTTGTCCGAATGAAATATTTACAAATTCTGAAGTCGGGTTAGGTCCAAACTCAAATGTCATAATATCTAATTCTTCGGCTCCCTCATAGGTGAAATCTAAATCGTGGTACTCATTGACATCGAGAGAAACAATTTTTCTGGGTGATACCCATTCTGCCATTTCTACAAATGCCGTAGCATATTCTTCACTTCTACTTTCGCGTCCCCAAACTAACTGCATATCATCTATGTCATCAGTAATGGTGAAATTCAACGTAGCTACTGTTGTCCACACATCTCCAGCGTCTATAGTAACCCCTCCATCAACTTGATCCAAAAGATCAATAGAGAAATTTGAAAAGCCCATGTTATCATCAAAGTCAAGAGCTCCGATGCCCGACGCTTTTACATTTTCTACAGTGTTAGTAAAAATGATATCCGTATACTTCCCTTGTGGCAATTTAGTATCGCTTAATTCTTCATTGAGCGATAATACATCGGTGTTGTAAAAGATACGGTAATTCTGTCCTGCCAATACTAAAGCGTCATCAGAAGACTTCAGTTGTACATTGACGTAAGCTGTCTGTGTATTTTGGTCTATTATCGGTGTAGAAAATCTGATATCGATAGCATTGTTTG
>CAZAXY010000205.1:0-4320 GCA_964489125.1 uncultured Saprospiraceae bacterium | reverse complement strand
CTCCCTCACCCTGAGGTGTAAAAGTCAGGTCAACTTGAGTGATTGTTTCCTCGTCGTCATCATCCATTTCTATAACCATCGGATTCTCATCGTCATCAGAACAGCTTACCATAATGACTAGTGCAAATAGCATTAGTAGATAAAACTTAGTGTGTATACTCTTCATAAAATACATTAGTTCTTATTCTTAAATTTTATGCAATATAGTTGCATTTTGTTATTCAACGCAACATTGTTGGGTTAAAATCCTATTCTCACTGAAAGAGAAACGTTACGACCTGGTGCATCACCAAAATATCGGAGCCGATCTGTATTAGATCTATAGGCCTGATTAAGCAGATTATCAGCCTTGAGCACAACATTCAAGGAGTTATAATGATAGGATAACTTAGCCCCAACTAATAGGAAAGCTTCCGGGGCATCCATAAAGTCAAAAATTTCATCTTGTGCAAATTCTGCACCTCCATTTTGAAATGATCCAGGCTCAATAGTTCTCGGGGCATTCCACTGTCTGGCCATATAATCTAGATTTAACGCAGCTCCCCAAGCACCACTCTTATAAGCTAGTTCATAATTCACATTGAATGGTGGAATCTCAATAAATGGTTGATCATTTTCTAATTCTGTAGCATATACATATGAGAGCTTAAGCTCAGAATGAAAGTTGTCAGAATGTCTATACTTTAAATCCCAATCTCCTCCTAAGAACAAGGCGTCAGTCTGGCTATATATAAAGAATGGGAAGGTACCTGCGATATTGACGGAGACACCAAATGGTCTCAAGAATATATAATCATTGATGCGATTAGCGTATACCACGAACTCTGAGCTAATACGCTCATTCTGATATTCTAACCCAGTGATCCATTTAAAGCTTTTTTCTGAAGGCACCTCTCGATCTGTCTGATCAAAAACATCATTCACAGGAGTGAATATGTTTGGATTAAAATCATAACGCCACAGACCGAATTGTATCCTGGAAAAATGATAGCCAAATGAGTACAATTCGGCAACATTTGGAGGCCGCCAAGCGCTTCCGATGTTAGAGTAAATAGACAAGGATTGACTGAGTCGATGCTTAAAGCCTATGGTAAACGTCGCATTTTGAAAGTTTATATCATTTGAGAATGTGGCAACATCTCTGATCGTATCAACAACACTCAAGTTTTGATAGTCAAATCTAAGTCCGATCTCAACCACTGTCTTTCCTAAATCGAGAGATTGAATAGAATATGCTCCGATGTTGAAGACATTATAATTAGGAACAAAATTGACAGGATTTGACCCAGGTTCATTAAGGCTCTCTTGTGTATATAATTGGATACCTGTGCTACCACTCCAGATGCCTTTATTGGCTTGAACCCACTCCAAATCAACATTGTGAGATAATAAGTCAAGATCTATCACAGGTCTATTGTTGAGCTCTCCCCTACGCACATCAAACTCTTGCCTCATATTTTGTTGGATGCCATAGCTGAATTTAAATATGTGATCACCGTGATAGTAAGTCAATTTAGATTTCACTAAAGCATGCTGCACTTCATGACGGGGATTCTGCAAGGTATAGGTTGGCTCAAATGTTGGACTAGGGACTCCTCTTTCTATTGCATTTTGTAGATCTTGTAGATTACCTACTATGGATGCTCTCAATATGCCTAAGCTCTGATCGAGATAGCTGCCCGATAATTGTATGTCGAGATTGGGTAGGTGATATAATGTCTTGAAGCTCCCACCGAACTCTCTCTTTCCTGTATTGGAGAGATTATAATCTGGTGCTTGCAGGTCCGCTTGAGCAATTCCAAAACCCCCTGCCTCCCAGGCAAAGCGATGAGTGCCCCGACTCAATGTGAACTGGCTACTAACTGCTCTTCCATTAGTCTGATACGATGAACCAAAAGAACCTTGAAGTCTGCGATCAAGCTTCGGCTTCTTATTGTTATAAAGCACTACACCCCCTAAGGCTTCAGGGCCATACTTCACAGTAGCAGCCCCTTTGACCACTTCAACCTGATCCACATGAGATGGGTCTATCTCGGGAGCATGCCCCTCTCCCCACACTTGAAAAGCATGCCTAAGGCCATCATTGATTACAAGAACACGATTAGAGTGGAGTCCATGTATGATCGGTTTGGATATGTTAGAGCCGGTTTTTAAGCTATTGACACCTGAAATTTTTTCGGTAAGCTCACCTATAGACGTACTTAATAGTCCTATCTCATCAACCTCCAGGCTTTGTATGGCGGCTGTGCGATATGAAGACGCCTTAGATGCTTCTATTACTACACTTTCCAGTAAAATATCATTTGAAGCCAAGTATATAACAGGGTCCTCATGGTGAAAATCGTGATGATGAACAGCAGTCTTATATCCTAAGAACTTGACCTCAAGATGTATCTCTTCATCGCAGACACCATTCAAACTAAATAATCCGTTAACATCACTAACTTCACTTTGACCAGTTTCTTCAATAACGATCGTCGCATAGGCTAATGGTTGATTGGTTTCCATATCCAATACTTTTCCTTCAATTGTATGATCACAGTCAACGGACTGAGCATTGCTCATTGACATGAAGCTCAAATTAGAAAGGGTCAGTATCAGCCCAAAGAGAAGTGTCTTAATTGATTTATCTGTTCTCATAATGCAGGCCAATTAGGGTAGACAGATTTTACAAACTCCGCTTAAGATTACATCAGCGTGATTTATGAGGTAACCAGGAACTTCCACTCTTGGCACATGTAATTCAAGGCATTCCATCTTACCACAAGCTGTGCATTTGAAATGCATGTGATCATGACTATGGTCATTCAGAGCACTCGATATTTTAGAGACTCCATAAGTGGCATATCCATTATCACTCGGTATCTTATGGATCAAACCATTCTCTGCAAAGAGCTTAATCGTTCTATAAAGGGTAACTCGATCAAATCGATTAAACTCTTTCTCGAGATCACTAAGTGAAATTGTTTTATTCAGTCCTCCCATATAACCCAAAACCGCAACCCTGCAGTCCGTAACACTGAGTTTATGGGATTTCAATATGTTTTTTAGTTCGCTCAAATGAGGCATAACCACAATTCATTTATGCAATGATGTTGCAAAAATAGATTATTTGGTCAAAAGAGGTTCTTAATCCACAAATTTATGATGGATTAGTTTCATACATTCATCCCGGCACATGACTTTGGTATCCATCAAGACATTAAAAATTAGAATATAAGATATAATCGTCCATTACGACTAAAGCGCTCTAGCTCGCCACCATCTTGCCAGGCTCAATCCAGTTACAATGTGAGAAATACCCCATGCAGCCGCAACTATAGCCATGCCCCCTAAGCCATCAAACTCATTAAAAATAATAATCAGGCCAAGACCAGAATTCTGTATGCCAACCTCAATTGTTACAGCACGTCGGTCATAGTTGGAAAGTCTAAACAGTGATGCCATAGTAAAACCGGTAGATAAACTTATCGCATTATGAAGGATTACAACAGAGAAGAAAATATAGTAGTAATCCAAGAAAAAGTCCCAATTGGATATAGTAGCAAAGACCACAAACGCAAGAAAAAACAGAACAGAAAGATTTTGCATCGGCCCTTTGAGTCGATTGGCCACTTTGGGCAACTTATACTTCATCCACATTCCTGCAATGGTTGGCGCAATAAGTAGTGTCACTACTATGACCAACATATTGATGAAACTCAGATTGACAGGATCAAGATCCTGCGAACTACTAACATAGAGACCTCCCCACAATGCCATATTGAGAGGAGTCATAACCGTGGCAGCGGCAGTAGAGATCGCACTCATGGATACAGACAAGGCAGCATTGCCGCGGGCATAATGAGTTAAGAAGTTACTGAGATTGCCTCCTGGGCAAGAAGCAATTAAGATCATCCCAAGCGCAATAGATGGAATCGGCTGAAGAACGAGAACCAATAAATATGTCAGAGCGGGAAAAATGAAAAATTGAGACATCAAGCCTATCGCTGCTGCCTTAGGGTTACGGGCCACCTCTTTAAAGTCAGCTAATTGCATGTTAAGCGCTACACCGAATACGATCAGCCCTAATATGATGTTCATTACCTGGAGGGCCCCACTGCTAAAGTTGAGCCTAACCAGATCAATTCCTTCCATGCGCTAAAACTACGGAAAATGAAGTGAGCCTATAGACTCAGTGATTTATTTAGCTCTATTAATAATTTTATCAACCCTCTCTCCAATCACCTCATAATCATACTAGATCAACGCTTCTTGTACTCCTCTAAATTTTCAACATAGTCGTTTGAGATTAGTCGAGTACTATCACATGACATCACT
>CAZAXY010000204.1:0-4336 GCA_964489125.1 uncultured Saprospiraceae bacterium | reverse complement strand
CTATTGTTGCCTCCTGCTTAGCCACCTTCTTTATGATCAATCTCTATAGTCGCTAACCGATGGGGACAACCTCAGGATTTTGCAGGGCCCATTGTGTTCCTATGCTCTTTGGCATCCGACTATATGCATGGCAGTGTTATGCTGGTAGATGGCGGTTGGATGGGCCGTTGACGATCAACAAAGATCATTGGTATGTCTGTAGTGCTATAAATAAGACACTAGCGAACTTCATATATTGCCCACTGAGGGATAGCAGCAATGTCTTTTGCTAAGAGTCAAACTTACTTATGAAAATTAACCTAGAGTTCTCTTAATATAATCTATACTTGACACTTCATACATGTCATCCATTTTAAAACATATGAATTTAGGCTTGGAGCAAGCTTGGCGCTGGTTTGGGCCGAATGACCCTATACCTTTGGATCATATCAAGATGGCTGGTGCTACTGGTATAGTAACGGCACTGCATCATATCCCTAATGGCGAAATCTGGACGACAGATGAAATATTAAAGCGCAAAACTCTCATCCAACAAGCTGACCTTAGATGGTCAGTAGTCGAGAGTATTCCCGTTCATGAGGATATTAAGAAGCGTACTGGGAATTTTCAGGAGAACATCGATAACTATAAGCAAAGCATCCAGAATCTGGGAGCAGCAGGTATCGATACAGTATGTTATAACTTCATGCCAGTACTGGACTGGACTCGTACCGATCTTAGTTATATGATGCCAGATGGTTCAAGAGCCTTACGGTTTGATGCGCTGCAGTTTGCCGTCTTTGATATATTTCTGCTCGAGAGAGATGATGCAGCATCGGACTATTCTAAATCCCAGATTGAGGCAGCACATCAGCTCCATAAGCACATGACTACAGAGGAAGAGACAATGCTTGTCGACAATATTATCGCTGGACTGCCAGGAGCTGAGGAAGGTTATTCCTTAACAGACTTTCAAGCCGTCCTCGATGGATATCGTCAGATCAGTGCTACGGACCTGCGACGCAACTTGATAAGCTTTCTGGAGGAGATCACTACTACTGCTGAACAGTCGGGAGTCCGCTTGGCTTTACATCCTGACGATCCACCTTTCCCGATCTTAGGACTGCCTCGAGTAGTCAGTACAGAAGATGACTTAGAGCTGATCTTACGATCCGTTGATAGCCCTGCCAACGGATTATGTTTTTGTACGGGATCACTAGGCGTGAGAGCGGACAATGACCTGGTCGGTATGATAAATCGATTGGGGCCACGGATCAACTTTATACATCTACGGAGCACCCGACGAGAGCAGAACGCAGCTAGCTTCCACGAAGCTGATCATCTCACTGGTGATGTAGATATGTATGCTGTCATCGTAGCACTAATTGAAGAGCAAAGCCGTCGTATAAAGATTGGACGGAGTGACTATCGTATGCCAATGCGACCAGACCATGGGCATCAGATGTTGGATGATCTCTCTAAACGCTCTAATCCAGGATACTCCGCTATTGGCCGACTGCGTGGACTGGCAGAACTGAGAGGATTGGAGTGGGGTATAAGAGCAGCTTTATCTACTTAATCAATACACACTGTCTCAATAGAGATGACATCTGATGATTATCGTTCTTTATTTTAGCGATGATCCTTAATTTGCAGTGTTGACATACTAGAACATGCAACAGGTATCTGTTGGTCTGGGTATGACAATGATTTACTACAATGAGGTATAGCAACTTAGGACTCTTACCCGATTATCAATTCATAAACAATGAAATTCCAGAAGAATTACAGTCTCATTTTGTTTACCATTCTTACCGTCTCATTATTTGGACAGTCAGCGTTACAATCTGAGCTTAGTTGGGAGATTACACAGAGAGAGAGCATTGTTCTTCATGTTGATGACAATGCTCAATTACCGCACAAAGACAATATTGAACTCTCTGGCAAAAAAGTCTCAGCTATTGTATACTATGCTATTGATGAAGACAAAAATCTAACAATAGAAAACGATATTATATTCCCTCAACTGCGGACCTACAACAAAAGTAATGAACCCGATTGGAAGAAATTTAGAGCGTATTTCAGAAGAAATTCGGGAGCAACGATGGCTCCGAGTTTCGGTTTGGGAGAACGAGTGTTGGTTCCTTCTATCATAGATTCCATTGAGATCAATGGAATGATTAGCTTTTACTATGCGCCAGTCGAAGATCTAAAATTTACTAAGCAGATTTATCCTTCTATGGATGATAGATTCTTAGTTGAAGAGTGGCATATTGAAAATCTGAGTGCAGGAGTAAAAACACTATCTGTCTCTAACTTTGATTATAGGCAATCTGAAGAAGGATATAAGGGTGACTATACATTTATAGCTCAGAGCAGCGCATCAGACGTGAGCCTCAGTCCTGGCGAATCATACACTTTTCCAGTAATTTATGGTGCTCTCTTGAATGAAGAATCAGTGAACGATATTGATTTTTTGAAGGCAAAAAAATCCAGATTAGACTTTATAAATATCTGTAAAGACAATCTGATTTTGAATACGCCTAATGACACCTTAAACAAACTCTTCTATTTCTCTAAAATCAGAGCATCCGAAAGTATTTTTAATTCATCGATGGGCTTAGTGCATTCCCCTGGAGGAGGCAATTACTATGTCGGAATATGGGCCAATGACCAGATCGAATATAGTGGACCATTTTTTCCCTACTTGGGTTATGGTAATGGAAACACCGCTGCCTACAATGCCTATATGAAGTTTATGGAAAATATCCCCAAGGATGACGGCCATATTCCATATGCGTTTGAAGTAGACGGCAACTTTCCAATGACACATTTGGATAGAGGAGATGCTGCAATGATAGCTTATGGCACGTCTCTGTTTTTGCTAAATGCTGGTAATCTTGATCAGGCTAAACACCTATGGCCATTGATTACATGGAGTATTGAGTATTGTAATAATAACAGAAATGAATTTGGTGCAGTCATATCAGAATCTGATGAAATGGAGGGTAGAATTGAGACTGGTGATGCTAACTTGTCTACCTCAACTTTATATTATGGCGGATTGAAATTCGCCTCGAGGATAGCTAGAGATTTAGACCTTCCTGATCAGGCAAAAATTTTTGAAATGCGCTTGGCAGAGATGGAACAGGTTATTGAAAACTATTTTGGTGCCAATATCGGTGGAATTGATACTTATAGATATTTCGATAAAAATAAATACCTGAGACATTGGATCTGTTTACCACTCACTATGGGTATTGACGAGCGTAAGGAAGGAACCTTAAAGGCTTTATTCGATACGCTCTGGACTGACAATGGAATCTTAGTTCAATACAATCCAACTGATACCATCACGGACCATACATATTGGGATAGGGCGACATTATATGCACTGCGAGGTGCTCTGAAAGTAGGGGAGACCCATATTGCTATAGAGCGACTAAAACAATATTCTGCAAATAGATTACTAGGCGATCATGTGCCATATGCAGTCGAGGCTTTTCCTGAAAATAATATGAAACATCTGTCCGCAGAAAGTGCACTCTACTGTAGAATCTATATCGAAGGCCTATTGGGCATTGAGCCAATCAGCTTTACGGAATTCGAAATGTCTCCTAAACTTCCCTCAGAGTGGAAATTCCTCGAACTGAGCAGATTTTATTTATATGGAACTCCTTATGACATATCTATAAACCGAGAAAATGAACATCTACGGGTCATTGTCACAACTGATGCACAAGTGATATACGATGAAACAATTAATCAATATGAATCAGTACATGTAGATACAAATGGCTATTGATTAAGAATCCAGTGCTGTAGTGTATATCTCTTGTTCACTGTATAGAAACAATGAAAAATGGCACAATTTGATAGATTTAACTGAAAAAAGAGCTCTGATAAATAGCTAAGAGGTCAGATAACATACACCAGTTCTACCTATATATACTCCCGATATGGCCGATCCGATAGACTAACTACAACTAATGAATTGCGATTAAATTAGCTTAGAGCAATGTCCATACTTCATTATTGATTGTTCGTAACTGTATCTTCGATGACTAAAGGAGATATACAATGGCAAAGAATAAAACTACCGAGACAGATGTAGATGTATATGAGTTCTTAGAATCGTATGTCGATAAAGAGCAAAAGAAAACCGACAGTCTGGAGCTGATCAAGTTGATGAGCTCGTGGTCCGGATATGAACCCAAGATGTGGGGGCCGACAATCATTGGCTTTGGTAGTTATCACTATAAGTATGCCAGTGGCCATGAAGGAGACGCCCCGATATTGGGCTTCTCTCCTCGCAAGGCTCAGTTCTCTTTATATGTGTATTCTAAGACTGACAAGA
>CAZAXY010000203.1:0-4387 GCA_964489125.1 uncultured Saprospiraceae bacterium | reverse complement strand
GGTGGCTCGGATCACGCTTGGGGAGGAAACATGTTAATGCTAGGAGGTGCTGTCAACGGAGGACGAGTGTATGGAGACTATCCGGAGCTTAGAGAGGATAATCCACTCAATATCGATAATAGAGGGCGCTTCATTCCACAGATTGCGAGTGATCAGATGTATGCCGAGTTGGCGTTATGGTTTGGTGTATCACCTAATGATCTGAGCTATATCCTGCCTAACATCGGCAATTTTGATACACCAGGCAGTCTAGGTTTATTCAATTCTTAATGCTATATGAACTATAACAGTATGCTCAAAGTCTCCTATTTCTCTATATTATTCAGTCTCATTCCGATAGGTCTATGTGCCCAGTGTATAGGAGAACCCGGACAGGTATCTTGGATGATTTGGGAGAATGATACTCCGATTTTCAATCTTGAGAACCTGCAATATGATGACACTTATCCTACTGGCCCAGATCAGTTGCGAGTGTTGAATTCTACAAACACCAATTGTAATTATGATAACGACTATAGCTCATTGATCAGAGGATTTATCACCCCAGCAGTAACAGGCACCTACCTATTCAATATTACGGGAGATGATCTGATAAATTTGTTCATCAGTGAGGATGATCGATATCCGAGTTATATGGATACTACAGCTATGCTGCCAGGAAGTACAGAAGAGAATCAACATAACAAATATGTTAGCCAGACCTCTACGCCGAGGCAGTTAGTAGCGGGCACAGCATACTACTTCGAGATGCATCACTACGAGAGAGGAGGACGCGATTGTGCCCGGCTATTTTGGGATCTTCCTGGTGGTCAAGATTCTGCCTGGCAAATCATCACATCGCCAAATCTAGCAGACGTATGTGATATTATCTGTTCTCCACAAGGAACGCCTTGCGATGATAACAATCCAAATACACACGATGATCAAGAAGATGGATACTGTAACTGTTTAGGTGGCCCTAATAGCACTCAACCAAACATCGGAGAACGGGGAATGTTAGAAGCATACGTATACGACAATATAGAGAGCGCTCCATTAGAGGATCTATATCTACATCCGAATTATCCAGCGGCACCAGATTATATGTTTCTACACGATGGAGGACTCAATGCATTTTGGGAGGATGATCTTGAGGATACTGGACTGTTGATGAAAGGATTTTTGCAAGTACCGATAGACGGAAATTATGATTTCAATATTACAGGTGTAGGAGAAACTACATTTAGGATAAACAGAGTACCCAGTACTATTGCTATAACAGATAGCATATTTACAGATCGATACTATATGGGATTTTATGACCATGAGCTTGAGAATGTACAAAGTGGTATCCAGACCTTATCCGACCTTAGCTTGAACACTGGGGAGTTCTATTACTTTGAACTAATTCAAAAAAACCCACACTATGGTAATCGTTTCACAGTCTTTTGGAATGGACCGCAGCATAATGACGACAGATGGCATCGTATAGCACCAGTTAACCTGTACAATTATGATGATCCGTTGCTATGTGTACCAGTTGGAACAGCCTGTGATGATGGTAATCCGCTTACAGCGAATGATCAGATAGATAATGATTGTAATTGTATCGGAATTCCTTGTACTCCCATGTTGGATTGTGATGATCCTACTGCGGACATAATCACCTATGATTATTGTGAAGTTGCCGATCAAGTGAGCAATAAGGCTTCAGATTCATGGCTGAGTTGTCAGGCGTCGCCAAGTCCATATATCGCTGAATTTTCCGGCACAGATTACCACTGGATTCATTATGATTTAGGCGACGAGTATATGCTTGGACAGACTCATGTATGGAATTATAATGTGGTAGGCTCGACTAACTTAGGATTTGGGAATGTCGCCGTTCATTATTCTATTGATGGATCAGAATGGTTCTTTTTGGGGTTCTATGAATGGGCTCGTGCCACGGGCAACAACAGTTATAGCGGATTTAATGGTCCGGACTTTGGACAGGTGTCGGCTAGATTCGTGCTATTCACGGATGTTATTCCAACATCGGAGTGTCGAGGAATCAGTAAGATCACTTTTGATGTAGAGTTCTGCCAAGAGCGTGGGAATGTCTGTGACGATGGTGACATATCAACGTTTAACGATCAATATGATGATAAGTGCCAATGTATTGGTTACACAGTTGAGGAATTGGACTGTGTCATCGACACCTTATTTATCTATGAGGATGATATCACTTCTAATGAATTTCATGCTATCAGAGCACTCATGTCAGAAAGCAGTGTGTTAAATGAAAATGAAGTAAACTATAGAGCTGGTAGGGAGATCCTTTTAAATTCAGGATTTGAAGTGGAATTAGGAAGTGAACTAACCGCGGATATAGAAGATTGCCCTGAGGCATCAATAGCTATGATTGATTCTAAATCTGATGAGAAACTTTTAAAGAGAACTCAGCGACCAGAAGAATCGTTGCAAGTCTGGGATCTAGAAGGTTCTGACATTCAGACTATAAGAATCTATGTGCCTAAAGCTACTCAGGTGACGATAAGTATATTGGATAGTACTGGTGCCAAGGTTACGCCAAGTTCATCATTCAAGTATAGAGATCATGGGGATCACTATAAGCGTATCAATACGCATAAGCTAAATTCTGGAGTATATACTATACGTATGGATACTCCTTCTGGAAGCTATAGAGATAAGATGACTGTGTTATAGTTGCGCTCGTTATGAGTTAGTAGCCTTCTGATAAATAAAGAAGATCAACGACAATAGAAGAATCCCGCCAAAGGTCATCAAGATATGTTTCCGATTTTGAACAGGATCATAGACATAGCCATGACCGATCTCAAAGCTTAGGGTAGCCCAGTTAGATTCATGGGTTAGGCCAGGTTCTTCAGTTGTGGCCATATGGATGGTGCGTAAGTAATGTATGCCCTCTTCTTCCACTTTGAATGTGAGCCTGCCATTCTCATCAGTTTTTAGCTGAGTCGCATCATGATGGTGATGATCATCCCCCTGTTCATCTGAATGCTCATGACTATGAGAATGAGGTGTCCCGAGATATACAAGTTGATCTGGAAGGGGCTTACCATCTCTAAGCAGCATGACTCTCATCTTATAACCTTCCTCAAGCTTGTAGGGGTTAGTGAGCGGTAGAAATTCTATTGGGTATCCTAAGTTGATATTCCAATCTGTGGTCCATTTTTCTCCTACTTGAAATATTGTCTTCACATGTTTAGAGTACTTTTCGACTGCGGGTTCATTAAGTGCTTCATTGTCCTTGCGCCATTGCAACATGTCTAGCACTCCATCATGCTCTAGATATTCATTAAAATCTTTGGCATCCATCTCGATGTTTTTTGCACGAGTAGATACTCCAGCTACATAAGTGCCTTCATCGCCAGTTGTAAAGTGGAGGAGAGTAGTCTTGCCCTCTTCAGTCCATGCTGTAGAGTCCATTCGACTCTTCTTACTATTTCCGATGATGCTTACATCAATCATGCGGTTGCGATCGATGATGTTATCACTGTTATCCCATGTGCCATTGTATAAGGCAATAACGGCCTCAGTATTGGGCTGGAGATAGTATCCTCGTGGCTTGAGGAACATGTCGTGGCTACAGAGTACAACGGTTATTAATGACAGGAATAGGGCACGTCTCACGCTGTTCATCATTTTGACACTAAGATAATCCTACATCTGTAATTATCTTATCTCAAATGACCGGGGTTCTAATCACTTATCTCTCAATTTAGCGAGTAATCGTAATATTTCAATATATAGCCACACCAGCGTAATCAATAAGCCAAAGGCTCCATACCATTCCATATAGCCAGGTAGTCGGCCACTTTCAGATCCACTCTCGATAAAGTCGAAGTCCAAAACTAAATTGAGAGCTGCAACTCCTACTATAATCAGAGAGATGACTATTCCTATCGGACCTGATTCATGCAAGTAGGGGATGGAAAAGCCAATGAAATGCCCTAAGAAACTAATGATGTAAACAAAGAATATACCTATGGTAGCGGATACGACGGCAAGACGAAAGTTCTGCGTAACTTCTATTAGTCCTGACTTATAGCATAACAGAAGGGCAAAAAATACCGACACGGTTAGAAATATGGCTTGCAATACGATGCCGCTATATGCTGCTTCATATTGGTGTGAGATGATGCCCAGTGCAGCTCCCTCAAGAATGGCGTATGCTGGTGCTGTAGTCGGTGACATGCTCTTCTTGAAAATCGTAATCATCGCCGTCATGAATGCTAAGATGAGACATCCTATTAAGATGCTCTGCATATGAGCGGCATAGCTAGGGATACTAGCAAATCTCCAAGATCCTACAGCGGCGGCGACTAAGAGTGCTACAAGAAACATAGACTTAGACACCGTGCCTTCTAAAGTCATGATATCA
>CAZAXY010000202.1:0-4512 GCA_964489125.1 uncultured Saprospiraceae bacterium | reverse complement strand
TTTATACCCTTCTCCAAGTGGTTCGGAGCTGAAGTATTTCACACCCCCTACGGCTAGGTGTCCTGGGCCATATATATTCAGGTTTTTATGGAGCACTTCTATTTTATCGGTAGTCATGATATCATCTGCGTCCATCCGAGTAATCATTCCACCTTGGCAGTAGCTATAGGCAAGCCTTAAGGCAGCGATTATTCCTACGCCATCATTTCTGTAGGCTGTAATGCGATGATCAGATTGTTCGTAGTTCTTAAGTATCTGTAGGCTGTCATCTGAAGATCCATCATCTACGGCAACGAGTTCCCAATTCTCATAGGATTGAGAGATGATAGAGTCCAGGCATTCAGTTAAAAATGACTCGGCATTTTTAACAGGCATCAGGATGGAAATTTTCATATTCTGACAACTTTACAGAGAGCTGTCAAAGGTAGAACGATCTAGTTCTACTCAAATCGGAAATACATAACTTTCTTAATAATAGATTGAAAGAATCAACCCACTACTCCCATATCTCAGGATTCAATCCTGGAATAATCTTCAGCGCATTCTTATAATACAGCTTCTCGAGTATGTGGTCCGGCAAGTCGAGGCCGTACATCCTCCAATAGGCGTGATAGCGCTTATAGTATGGGAAGTGTTCATCAGCAGTCTCTAATACTCGGAAGTATGTAGGATACTCCTTGGGCTTGTAGGAATCCTTGCCGAAGAGGACTCTGTCTTGATATTTTTCAAAAAACCAATTGGCCATCCGAGGTTGTCTGCCCAGCTCGGCTATAACAGCCCCGATCTCTACATACATATTCGGGAGTTCTTCTAGTAGTTCGCCGAGACGACCAAGGTCGTTAGGATACCATCCCATGTGTGCATTGATGAATGTTGTATTAGGATGTCTACGGAAGATATCGTGCTGCTCAGAGATAATTGTCTCCCAAGATGCTGGATTGTCTGCTTCACGCTTACGACCTGGTCTAAGCTTGAGTTCAAGCCAACGCTCATTGAGACTATCATGGGGTGCCCAAAATGGTTTAGGATCAGCAGAATGTATTAAGACTGGAATCCCAAGTTCACCACATTTCTCCCAGACAGGACCGATGCGTGGATCATTTATTTTTACTCTCTCTCCCTCGCTATCGGTGTTGGTCATACCTTGGCTCTTATAGATCTTAAGACCCCGTGCGCCATTAGCTACGTCATACTCGATTTGTTTGACGGTATTTTCTGTCCAGTCTGGCTCTAGAATAGATTGTATGTTAATATTGGTAAAGACCACCAGTCTGTCTTCATATCCATGCTCCTTGATGTTGTCGGTGATGTCTTTTAAGGCGGTGCCCCCTCGGCCACTGAGATTAACGTTGACCTTCATATTGAGGCTATCCATTTCTCTGATTAACTTGTCGAGGTCCATTGTTGCCATACGCCAGTGGTGACTATGCACATCGACGAATGGAAACTTAGCACTATGAGTAGGATTCTCAGGAACCACAAGTGTTGATGGCGGATCATAAGACTCCCAATCTATCGAAACATCCAACGGTCCTCGTCGCTGAGCGTTAAGGGCTAGGTTGATGAGCATGCATATAATGAAAATCCGGAGTGTCATAATGTCGATGATTAATTGTTTATAGTACTGATGTTTTTGAGCTCGATACGTGATAGTTCTTTCAAGCCTCCCGACATGAACACATCGTCTAGAGATGCCACAGGTGTATCCTTATCGTGCTTATAATTTACATAATCTTGAAATGTGATACCAGATACCATGCGAGGGTTGTACGCCTCTCTAAACCGTACTCCTCCTCCATTGACTTCAAATGAATATGCTAAATAGTCGAGGCTGTAGTCAGCGGCATCTATCCAATAGACATAAACGTCATCATGATCCGAACCTCCTCCTTCTTCTTCAAAGGTGATCTCAATCTTATGGTATTGGGTTCCCTTAACAGATTTCTGACCTAAATATCTCTTGTTGACGGCAGCATCGTTGAGAAAATAGGGTAGTATAGCGAAGTACACAACTGAATTGACGCCTGCGCTGGCAGCCCTGGATTCTTTGGAGTTGAGTTCTATTATATCTGTTCCTGATAATCGTGTTAAGCCATCATTGGTGAGAACATCCAAATATGGCTGTTGACCTTTTTTGGCGGATCGAGTATATCTATAATTCCCTCCATCATTGCTGTAAGTATAGCGTCGATCTCTGAAATCAAACTTTATTTCCTGCTTTGTATATTGATTGCCTCCGTGGGCCGCAATGGCTTTATCTACTATTTCCTGAGGATCGGCTTGGCCGAACATCAACATAGGAAATAGAAGTACTGCTAAAACTTTCAAGTGTCTCATATATAGACTCTTGTAACAACAAATAAGTTGCTTAGGTTTCCGACTCCTATGGCAAAGTCCTATGGCAGACATAAAAACATAGCTACGAAAGTGGCAATTGTTTGAGTCGGTTCATTTTGCCGGTCTGGTGTGTGAACAAGTAGAGTTTTATGGGCAGATATAGCATCTTCTTTACTTTGAGTAGTAAACACATTTAATTAAGTCATATAATTGTAATTCAAATAAGAGCTATCATGGAAGTCAAAGGCAAAGTCACTCATATATTACCAGAGCAAACTGGAGAAGGACGCAATGGTCAGTGGAGAAAGCAATCATTTGTTATAGAAATGCCTGGCACCTATCCGAAGAGTGTTTGCTTCGATGTATGGGGAGCCAATATCGATGCTTTTGGTATTCAGCAAAATGATGAGGTAATTGCTAGCGTAGATCTCGAGAGTCGGGAATATAATGGGAAGTGGTATACGAATGTCAAAGCGTGGAAGGTCGTCAAGGATCAACCACAACAACATACTGCCTCTGTGTCAGCTCCACCGACGGATCAATCATGGCCCACTCCTGCTGATGAGGTAAAACCTACACCAACTGCCAGCTCACCGAGTGACTTTGATGATTTGCCGTTTTAGGCAAGAGGATTCAAAATTTAGAATTACCCATCCTTGGATAGCTCATTGTACGTCAGTATAATTCCTGATGGCTGCCGATATCTATAAGGATTATCTGATCATCTCTGATAATGAAGTCGAGCAGTATGCGATACTTCATATTAATGGATACAGAATAAAAATCTGAGAGTTCTCCTTTTAACTTATGGAGCCTGAGCGAAGGGTGGTGTGGATCTTGTTCCATTAATGAAAGTGTCTTTAAATATTGATTCCTTAAGTTGGGATGACGGGAAATGAATTTTCTGAGACGTCTCTCATAATATGGCGTGGTTGATAATTTCGCCATATTCTATTCTTCTGGCCAAAGACGTGCGACGTGCTCTTCTGCTGTTTCAATGGTATAACGCCCTTCCTTATAGTCTTTCATGACTGCATGATAGGCAGCCTTGATTTCTGCCTCACGCAATAGATCATACTGCTCCACAGTGACAGCTACATACTTCAGTTTGCCTCTTACTGTGATACCTACTCTGTCTGATTCTTGGAGCTGCTCTTCTATGGCTTTGACGCCCCGAGTCTTTAGATCATTAGCTGTAATCATAATCGCATTGTTAATCGTGCTCTTAAAAGTACGTTTAATAGTGTTGTTGTGCTTAGATTTATAGAGGTGATGGATGTTTCTCGCAAAGGCGCAAAGGATGCTTTACAGCGATTGACAATGAAAATATTGTTGAATTAAGTTGACAATGAATTCATTGTTGAATATTTTTTCTCAGTTTAAAATGAGCTTGATATCCCTTTTTTATCGAGAACAGGAACCAAAAACTCTACGCCCAAGGCTCTACACGAATCTGCTGACAACCCATCCACATGGTGGTTCGCTCCTTTAGAACTCTACTAGACATCTATCCTTCGGAATCAGTCGATCACCCGCTTGAGTGCGACAGGCTATGCACAAGTTAATCCACAATCATAAGTGATAGCTGACTATGGCATATCAAAAAGTACCGTTCGATTCGTTGACTAGTGTAGCGATGACTACCTGTCCGACGGCCTGTAGTGTATTAACATCGATAATAGCAAGATCATCATCATGGGTATGGTGGTAATCGCCAAATGTCCCATCTGCTTCGATATTGATAATATCGATCATTGGGATTTGGGCATTTCTAACGATGAAGTAGTGATCGTCAATAAAGCCTCGAACTTGTCGGTTTTGAAAGAATTTTGAATAACCCATCTTCTTCGCGAGATCCCATATCTTTTCCACTTTAGGTTTTGCAGTTTGAAGTGATATACCTTCTTTCGGGAAGGATGCTCCAGCTGCACCGACCATATCAAGGAGGATGCCATATTCTGGCTTATAGTCCGTTCCATTTACCTTATTCGCCCAATATTGAGAGCCTATGCCCCAGGTGTTTACAGTGTCTTCACTGGAGTCATCTGAATCTATTCCAGCGTCTTCTGCATCAAATAGTACTATGTCAACGCCCAGTGGCAGATCGATCTGATTAATAAGTCGAGCTAGTTCTAAGATCACCGCAACTCCACTAGCGCCATCATCTGCTCCAGA
>CAZAXY010000201.1:0-4607 GCA_964489125.1 uncultured Saprospiraceae bacterium | reverse complement strand
GATGCTCTGAATCCTCCGACACTTCGGTGTCCTTTAATCGTCATACATCCCGCCTCAGTAGCAGCATCCATGAATGCCGATTCCAGCTCTGTATTCTTCATTAAGAAAGTGGCATTCATCATAGAGCGGTCCTCTTTATCAACTGGATTGTAGAACAAATCACTGCTGTCGATCGTGCTGTATAGTAAGCTAGCTTTGTCAACATTGCGCTTTTGCATCGCCGCAACGCCTCCTTGCGCCTTAACCCATCTCATCGTGAGCATGCTGACATATATGGCGAACACGGGTGGCGTATTAAACATAGATGACTTACCGATATGCGTTTGGTAATCCAACATAGTTGGCACCTCTCGCACTGCTTCTCCCATCATACCTTTATTGAGTATAACTAGTGCCGTTCCTGCTGGGCCCATATTCTTCTGTGCTCCGGCATATATCATTCCGTATCGGCTTACATCTACAGGCTTACTAAATATGTTAGAGGACATATCTGCAACGAATGGCACATTAGTTACAGGAAGATTGTGATACTCAGTGCCAAAAATGGTGTTGTTAGAAGTGATATGAACGTACTTGAGGTCATCTGCTATAGCATATCCTTTAGGAATATAATTGAAGTTGCGATCTTTAGAACTGGCAAGGATAATAGTCTCACCAAACCTTTTAGATTCTTTGATTGCCTTAGTTGACCAGGCCCCTGTATCAACAAATCCAACTTTATCGTTCTCGCCAAGAAAATTCATGGCAGTCATAGCAAACTGCGTACTGGCTCCTCCCTGAAGAAATAGCACTTCATAGCCGTCTGGAACATTCAATAGTTCTTTAGCTAAAGCTTGTGCTTCTTCCATTACAGCAACGAATTCCTTAGATCGATGTGAAATCTCTAATATCGAAAAACCTAACC
The DNA here is from genome assembly GCA_964489125.1 of uncultured Saprospiraceae bacterium. GTDB lineage: Bacteria > Bacteroidota > Bacteroidia > Chitinophagales > Saprospiraceae > GYS-P2D. The sequence goes on along the minus strand of CAZAXY010000201.1, from coordinate 3,703 downwards.
CTCCAAAGTCAACCACTGCTTCAGAGGCTTCTGCCATAACTTCACTTGGTAGGATCGCCGGACCAGCACTAAAATTGAATTTTTTCATGATGATATTTGAGCTGCAAAAATAAATTTAATGTTATAAAAGAACATATCATGTTATTCTTGATTCGTGATATCCAAAGACTCTATATTTCCTATATCCTTAGGGTTATTAGCTGAGATAAAGATCTGTATGGTTTCAGAATGAAGGATAATTCTATAAGCATTTGTAAGCTTGAGCAATCATGAGATGCCATTACTTCATGTAACTTAGGGCGTCAAGAGCCAAGAAGACAGACGATGTCAACTAATTGCTGTCATTTTGACAATTTTATAGCCCTATTAAGGTATTGGCAATCTATTTGAACTCCATATAATCCAATAAGTAAAGAAATATGACTTACGACAACTTTACCATAAAGTCTCAAGAATTGATTCTAAGAGCACAGCAGTTAGCTGGTCAATTGGATCAACAGTCAGTGGATACTGTACATTTGCTAAAAGCCTTATTCGAAATAGATGAGCAGTTGGCGGAATTCCTATTTGGCAAAATGGGCATCAATACTATTCAGCTCAAAAAGGAGCTGAATAATGCCATCGAGGCATTTCCTCGAGTAGAGGGTACAGATAAGAAATACTTGACTAACGACGCCAACAAAGCACTTAGCAAGGCTAAAAAAATGATGGCTGACTTTGGCGATGAGTTTATCTCTGTGGAGCTAATTATTGCAGGTATCTTAAACGGCAAGGACAAAGCATCTAAAATCCTAAAAGATGCTGGTGCTACCGCGGAAAATTTGAAGCAAGCCATTGAAGAACTAAGGAAAGGTAATCCTGTCAAAGATCAACATGGAGACAACTCCTATAATTCACTGAAGAAGTACGCAATCAACCTCAATGAACGTGCTGAAAGCGGTAAGCTTGACCCAATAATAGGACGAGATGAAGAGATCCGACGCATCCTACATATCCTATCAAGAAGAAAGAAGAATAATCCGATACTCATCGGAGATGCAGGTGTGGGTAAAACTGCCATAGTAGAAGGTATCGCCTGGCGCATAGTCAAGCATGACGTCCCAGAAAACCTCCTATCAAAGCAGATTTATTCTTTAGACATGGCTGCACTGATAGCAGGAGCTAAGTTCAAAGGAGAATTTGAAGAGCGACTTAAGGCGGTGATCAAAGAGGTCAACGGTTCCGATGGTGAGATCATCCTATTCGTTGATGAGATACATACTCTCATAGGTACAGGAGGCGGAGGTGGCGCTATGGATGCCGCCAATATCCTTAAGCCAGCATTGGCACGCGGTGAGCTTAGAACTATCGGAGCCACTACGTTTGATGAGTATCAGAAGTACTTTGAAAAGGACAAAGCCCTAGTAAGAAGATTTCAGACCGTGCCCATAGATGAGCCAAGCGTAGAGGACACCATCTCCATCTTGAGAGGCATACAAGATAAGTATGAAGTCTACCACAAGATTGATATCCTCGATGAGGCGTTGATTGCGGCTGCTGAGTTATCGCATAGATATATCACAGAGCGTAAGCTGCCCGATAAAGCAATCGACTTGATTGATGAAGCTGCGGCAAAATTGAGATTGGAGCTGGACTCAGTGCCAGAAGAGATCGATGAGCTCCAGCGCAAGGTGCGACAGCTCGAGATAGAACGTGAAGCGATCAAGAGAGAGAAGAATGAGAAGAAAGAGAAGCGCATCAGCGAGAAAATAGCTAATGCTAAAGAGGTCTTAGAGTCTCGAACTGCTGCATGGAAAAGTGAAAAAGAAATCGTCGATACCGTCCAAAATATCAAGAAACAGCTTGAGGAACTCGAGCAACAAGCCGAAAAGGCAGAACGCGATAGTGACTTCGAGCAAGTCGCCAAAATCAGATATGGCGACATGAAAGAAAAAGAGGCCATGCTCAAGGTAGCAGAAGAGAAGCTACATGACCTCCCTGAGGATAGCAGATTTACCAACGAAGAAGTCACTGGTAATGACATTGCTGATATCATATCTCGATGGACTGGCATACCGGTCGCAAAGATGTTGCAGTCTGAAAAAGACAAACTCCTGAAGCTCGAAGAACAAATCGCCGAGATGCTTATCGGTCAGACAGAGGCTGTAGTGGCAGTTTCTGATGCTGTTCGCCGTAGTAGGGCTGGCCTACAAGATGAAAACAAACCAATAGGCTCATTCATCTTTCTTGGACCTACAGGTGTCGGTAAGACAGAGCTTGCCAAGTCTTTAGCACGTGTATTATTTGATGATGAGAATGCCATCACGAGGATCGACATGAGTGAGTTTCAGGAGAAACATTCGGTGTCTCGGCTTGTTGGTGCGCCTCCGGGATATGTCGGATATGATGAGGGAGGTCAGCTTACTGAGGCCGTCCGAAGAAAACCATATTCGATTGTATTACTTGATGAAATCGAAAAGGCGCATCCAGATGTGTTCAATATCTTGCTGCAAGTCCTTGATGACGGCCGCCTCACAGATAACAAAGGCCGAGTCGCTAACTTCAAAAATGCCATAGTCATCATGACCTCTAATATGGGTGCCGAAACTATCCTTGAAAACTTCGAGGATCTCCAAGAGGTCGGTGATGAGCATCGTGCAGATATTATTGAGACAACTAAGGTTGAGGTCTTCGAAGTGTTGAAGGAGAGCTTGAGACCTGAGTTCCTCAATCGGATTGATGAGAAGATCATGTTCTTACCACTTACTAAGGAGGAAATCAAGCAAATTGCCCTGTTATTACTCAAGAAGGTCAGGAAAAACCTCGCCAAAAGTGGCATCGCCATAGAACTAGACGATAAAGCCATGGATCTGATTGCGGACTTGGGCTATGACCCACAATTTGGGGCAAGGCCGCTTAAGCGAGTCATCCAAAAAGAACTCGTCAATGGCCTGTCTAAATTAGTTCTCTCAGGAGAATTGAGCGATGGAGATTTGGTAAAAGTAAGTACAGACAAGATTGGTATATCCTTCAAGGTTGAGGAAGGGGTGAATGTTGAAGAGGAAGAGTGACTACGTGAGTAGTGAGTAGTGAGTAGTGAGTAGTGAGTAGTGAGTAACGAGTTATTGGGTGACCAGTGTAAACCACAAGTTCTCTTTGCGCAGTTACCTCTTGACAAGGGATTTAGCTCTGCGTCTTGGCTCCTTTGTTAGTTTTATTTATATGTTCTTGTTCTTCAGTGCCTTTGTTTGATTGGTGCTTGTGTTCTTTCGTGCCTATTCGGGTCTTGGCTGATGTGTTCTTGTTTAATTCGTTCAGTTCGCACAGGTTAAAATCGAAATCACGCCGACTTAAGGCACAAGCACACATAAGAACCTGGGCACAAAAACACCTTATCAGATACTGAACAAGTCTCTAATCGTCTCATATTCTTCTTGATATGAAGTCTTCATCTCATCGGGATACTCGACGCTACAATATATCAGTAGTGCTAATGAACTGATAGCCATTTCTCCAACGTGCCCTCTTATACTGTCGTGACTAATCTCAAGTTGCTCGCATATAATTTCTGAGCTGAGCTCTGTCGTCGAAGGATAGTCTAATCGAGGATTCTCATGGATGAATACAGTAATCACCCCAAATAAGACAATATTAAAGTGATCAAGACCGGCATTATATCCATTGACAGCAGCATCACGAGCCAGAATTAGTACGCCATCTTCTC
>CAZAXY010000200.1:0-4657 GCA_964489125.1 uncultured Saprospiraceae bacterium | reverse complement strand
GTGATGTAGATCAGAATCTCATTGTGCAAGATGACGCCATGATATTCAACACGTCACATGCGCTGGGTTTTTTCAGCACATTCAACACAGACTTGATAAAATCCGTGAGCCTATATAAAGGTATTATGCCTGCTGAGTTTGGTGGACGATTGGCCTCTGTAATGGATGTTGAGATGAGAGATGGCAACTTCGACGAATTGAAGCTACAAGCTGGGATCGGTGCTGTATCGGGCAAGGTGGCCATAGAAGGACCTATAAAAAAGGGTAAGACTTCATTCATTACTGGATTCCGTACGAGTTATAGTGATTGGGTGTTAGGCATTACCAGTGTGCCTGAAGTCCAGAATAGTTCTGCATCGTTTCTTGATTGGAATGGTCGTATAACACATCGTTTTTCGGATAAATCTTCGTTGATAGTCTCGGCATATATTGCTAATGACGATTTTGTCTTCAACAATGATTTTGGATTTGACTATAGCACGCGCTTAGGACAAGTTATTTATAAAAATGCATTTACCTCTAAGCTCTTTAGTCAGACTACCTTCTCTCTGTCGGACTACTCGAGTGTGCAGAATGACTTCGATCCTATTACAGCTTCAGATTTTGAGAATAAGATCACCTATGGGAAGTTTAAAGAAAAGATAGACTATACAGTTAATGATGATCTAAAACTTACAACTGGTTTTTCGGGGATACTTTATATCTCTGACCCAGGTCGACGGATTCCAACCTTAGAATCTGCTGAGAGTCTGGGTTCAGAACTGGAGCAAGAAAGAGGTTTAGAGGCATCAGTATTTGCAGATATAAATTTTAACCTTAGCGAGAACTTCTCCATTTCTGCAGGGCTTAGAATCAGTAGCTTTCACAATATGGGCCCGGCTGAGGTATTTGAATATGAGGGTGAAAGATTGGTACAAAATATCGTAGACACATTGAATTTTGATGGTGGAATATTTGACTCATTCTACGGAATTGAGCCCAGAGCATCGCTCAGATATTCCTTAGATGACACAAGATCAATTAAGGCAGGTTATAGTCGCACGACTCAATATATTAATCAGATATTCAACACTGATAGCCCTACTCCTACATCACAGTGGCAGTTGAGTAATAGACACATTCTACCAACTCGATCTCACAATGTTTCGCTAGGATACTTCCAGAACTTTTCTGACAACAATATTGAGACTTCTATAAGTGTATTTGCTCGGCAAATCGACCAGTTGTTTGATTATCGAGATTTCGCAGATCTATTAGTGAATGATCACTTGGAGACAGAGCTCTTAGATGGAGAAGGGCGAGCATATGGAGTTGAGTTTAGTGTAACTAAAAAGACTGGAGTTATTAATGGAACCTTTGCTTACACGTTCTCGAGATCACAGCGATTGGTTGAGGGTATTAATCGTGGAGATTGGTATTCCAGTAATTTTGACAAGCCCCATGAGGCTTCATTGGTATTGAATTACCAACCCAATCAACGGAATAGCGTAGCGGTCAATCTGACCTATGCATCGGGACGTCCTACTACTCCACCTGTAGCTGGATTTGTCACGCCTCAGAATGCTTTTGTTCCAATTTTTGCCGAGCGTAATCAACGCAGGATACCTGATTTTAGACGAATAGATGTATCCTATACACTTGGTGAAGACTATAAGAAAGACAAAAAATTTAGACTGAGTTGGACCTTTTCAGTTTACAATGTACTTGCAAGAGAAAATGCCTTTTCTGTATTTTTCAATAGAGGCCAATTTAACTTGCCGAGGGCACAACAGTTATCAATACTCGGCAATGCTTTTCCATCGATTACCTTTCATTTAGAATTATTATAATGACAAATATCCTTAGATACACAGTTTTATTCCTGCTTGCAATTAGTATGCAGGCATGTATATCAGAAATAGAATTTGATCCTATTAATAATATTGAAGACACATTGGCTATTCAAGGACAATTTGCGAGAGGAAATCCACACGTATTTTCGGCTCGTATAGGTAGAGTACGTGATTTCTCAGGTATGTCTACTCCCATAGTGGTAAGAGAAGTAGTGCTCTCTAATGAATTAGGTCAAGAAGTTGTAGTCCCTAATACGGATAGAGACTTTTATGAGATGAGTATACCTCTCAATTCTCCGGATTTCATGGTAGAAGATTTCATGACGTTCAGTTTACGAGTAAGGACAGCTGATGGTAGGATATATCAATCAACAAGTGAGGCATTGCTTCCCGTGCCTCGTATGGAGGAGGTCAACGCTACAATCGTAGAACGAGAAGCCATAGGAGCGGCCGACCGCATAGTATTACAACCCATGATATCGTATTCTGTAAATACAGGACTCACCATTCCGAATACAAGCGATTTGATTGGTCTAAGGTGGACATTCTCTGAAACTTATCAATTGACCGATACTCCTGTAGATGGTAGTGATCCGAAGTCATGTTTCATCTTCCAAGGACTCGGAGCTGCAGATGAAGTAGTTGTAGATCCTCAAGAACTTGGCTTGGATCGTTTAGATGACTTTATATTATTTGAACGTTCCATCGGTAACACTTATGCCGAAGGCAACTATTTCACAATTTTACAATATTCTCTTAGTCCTGGAGCCCAAGAGTACTTTAATGCAGTGAGTAACATCATTGTCAGAGATGGAAACATTTTTGAGAGCCCAGCTGGTCGTATAGTATCTAATTTCTCCAACATAGATGACCCTGAAGATGAGGTGTTTGGATATTTCTATGCTACTAATATTGATACTACTCGTGTATTTCTCGGACCGGCAGAACTTGGACCAATTACGCCAAGATGCCCTGCAGTCTCTGAGCGACCTGTAGATTGTCCCGACAGAGCATGCTGTGATTGCTTAGATGAAGATAATAGTTCGCTTGAAAGACCTGATTTTTGGTAAAAACTAGAAAATGAAGAAGTTCTTAATAAATTTCATCCTAATCTTGAGCGTATGGGCACAATCATTTGCTCAAGGAGATTCATTTATAGTACAACTCAACAAGCCATTCTACAGTCAGGGTGAAAAGATTTACTATAAGCTTTTCCTTCCCATGGCATATGCTGATCAATCGGCAGCGGTAAACATTAGGTTATATAAGAGCGGCGCTTTGCTCAGCCAATTTTATAATAGGTCATCAGGCAGCTCGTCTATATCTGGTGAAATTAGTATTCCTGTGGATTACGAGAATGGAGACTATCAGCTTGCATTCTTCATAGCGGATGCTACACAGAAGCTCACAGAGAATATCGGCTTAATAGATTTCAGAATCTATAATGATCTTTCTGAGGGTGAATTAGTGCCGTCTGAGGGTTATCAATCTTTGAGCGAAAATGATCATACTTCACTGTCCCTTGTTGCTAAGTTCGATTCTATTGTAGGTCCCCGTTCTAATAATAAAATATCATTAGCCGTGCTGGACGAGGACAGAGAACCAGTACCTGCAGAGTTTTCGGTAAGCATACTCGATAAGGCTTTGATATTTGGCCAGCAGGATGTGTTTATAAGTACGACTCGTCAATCTCACTACTCTATTAAGACTCCGAGTCCTAATCTCTTCTTTCAAGGACTTGTAACGGATGATAACAATACCCCATTAGAGCTAAAGATTATGGGCGTGTGGAGTATTGAAAGACAAGATTTTTCATTTGCCAAGAGCAATGCCGAAGGTCAATTCTTCTTTGAGCTCGATGATTTTGAAGGCGAACAGAACATTCAGTTCGTAAGATATGATCATGCTCTGGACAATTTCAACTACAAGCTCATGGCTCCATCTTTGAAAGCGCCCTCTAAAAGTGCTAACATAGGTGTAGTATCAGTAGCAGCGTATTTGTCGGAGAGCCGAACGAGAAGAAAATTGGCTCAGTATTTTGGATATAGTAATGAGCAAAATCAAGTTATTAACTCTATAAAACCCGCTGCTCCACCAAGACCAAATGTATATTATGAGCTTTCTGAATATAAGCGATTTGAAACGATAGGCAATTTTATCAAAGAGCTTTCAACTGCTTTAAACTTTAGAGTAGATGATGAGGGCAAGTATACTGCTAAGATGACGAATCCAAAATCTAGGCGTATCGGAGATTTCTATCTTGGAGAGACTCCAATATTCATCATCGATGGGATGATCAGTCGCAACCCGAATTTTGTTGGTAGTATTCCATTCGATGATGTAAAGGATATCAAGCTTTATTATGACCTTAAGGACTTGCGCAAGATGTATAATGTTATGGGCAGAGATGGAGCGGTCATCGTACAGACAACACTCCCTAATTTTAGACTTGACGAAGACGAAGCGGCAGATATCTTTACATTGAACGGCTTACAAGTTGGATCTGGGATATTAAATCACATTCCCGATGTTGTTTCACCTGATAGCACAAGCCCAATGTTCTCTCCCACTATTTACTGGAATCCGAGCGTGACGACAGGAGAAAATGGTAGAGCGGCTTTCGATTTTTATCATACTGATGATGTGGGCGATTTTGTCATGATGATACTTGCACGCACTGCAGACGGACAACTGGTATCAAGAATAATAGAGTATACGGCTGAGTCTACAGGGCAGATAAAATAGTGCTCGAGTATGCTGATAGCAAGTTCGTGAGCCAGTGGCATGCAAATGCTAATTGTTAACGCAATAAACCAAGTGCAATA
>CAZAXY010000199.1:0-4749 GCA_964489125.1 uncultured Saprospiraceae bacterium | reverse complement strand
AATAGATGGAATGCCATTCCTGGACAGGGATTCTTTAAGTCCTTTGAGAGTCGAGCATTGAGCTCTTTTCAGGGATGGGACTTCCTGAACGCACAAGCATATACAGGCCTGAAGATTTCCCCATCTGTTGATCTTCAGCTCGGGTATGGAAATAACTTTATCGGCGATGGCTATAGATCCCTCTTGTTAAGTGATTATAGCCACAATTACTTTTATCTGAAACTGAGCACCAATGTCTGGAAGTTTCACTATCAGAATCTATTTACTGAATTATCGCCTATTAGCACCGCTGATAACATCGGTGATAATTTGCTACCTAAGAAGTATATGGTGGCGCATTACCTTGATTTCAAGGCGTCCCCTAGATTTAGCATTGGCATTTTTGAGACGGTAGTGTTCAGTCGTAACGAACAATTCGAATGGCAATATCTTAATCCTGTAATCTTATATCGATCAATAGAGCAATTTTTAGATAGCCCAGATAACGTCTTAATTGGTCTAAATGCTTCATACATACCTATAAATGGGGCCAAATTATATGGCCAGCTCTTAGTCGATGAGTTTAGAACTGATCAAGTTTTTGCAGGGAATGGTTGGTGGGCGAACAAAGTTGCTTATCAGGTTGGATTGAAGCACTTTGATCTACTTGGCATTAATACATTAGACCTACAGATAGAATTTAATACAGCCCGCCCTTTTACCTACTCACATCGAGTAGCGGATGCTAACGGCAATGTTTTAACCAGTTTTAGTCATTTTAATCAAGCTCTGGCACATCCCCTCGGGGCAAACTTTAAAGAACTAATTGTCCTGCTAAAATATCAACCTCTTCCTGCTCTCACCTTAGATGCAAGATTCATAAGGACCACTTATGGAGACGATCTCAATAATAATATTGGTTTCGACTTCCTACTCAATAACGATTCTCGGCAATCAGAATTCGGAAATTTTACGGGTCAGGGTACACCGATTGACCTTAGCTTGTTCGAAATAGGTCTGACTTATGAACTCTTCAGCGGTTACTATATTGATTTGCGATATTTGCACCGCAATCAGAGCAGCGTAGAAAGTCTCTTTAATCAGACTACTAACTATACCAGCTTTGGTATTAGAGCGAATGTTCACCACAAAGCGATAGACTATTGAATTTTACACATAAAGATTTAAAAGAGGTTTTAGCAGATAGAATTTTAGTGCTGGACGGTGCCATGGGTACCATGATCCAACGATATAAATTGACTGAAGCAGACTATCGTGGTGATCGGTTTGCTGCTTATCATATGGATATAAAAGGTAATAATGAGGTGTTGTCCCTTACTCAACCTCATGTAATTAGAGAGATTCATGAAGAATATTTGAAAGCAGGAGCGGACATTATAGAAACTAACACCTTTAGCGCCAATAGCATCTCTCAGGCTGATTACGATATGGTTGAGTTTGCCTATGAGATGAACAAGGCAAGTGCCCAAATCGCAAAGGAAGCGACAAGCAAATTTCAGACAGCTGACAAGCCACGATTTGTCGCTGGGGCTCTTGGGCCGACCAATCGAACAGCGTCACTGTCTCCAGATGTTAATAATCCAGGATTTCGAGCAGTTACATTTGATGATCTTGTAGGCGCCTATTTAGAGCAGGCAAGAGGATTAGTAGATGGAGGTGCGGACATCCTATTAATAGAGACAGTCTTTGATACCTTAAACTGCAAAGCGGCTTTATTCGCTTTAGACTCATTGTTCGAAGAGAAAGACCAATCATGGCCGATTATGGTTTCAGGTACAATTACTGATGCCAGTGGTCGAACTCTAAGTGGTCAGACGGTGGAGGCCTTTTGGATTTCTGTTTCTCATATGCCCTTATTATCAGTAGGTCTCAACTGTGCCCTTGGATCAAAAGAATTGACTCCATTCTTAAAAGACTTGGCTAATATTGCTACATGTCCAGTAAGTGCTTATCCTAATGCAGGCCTTCCCAATGAACTTGGGGAGTATGATCAAGGAGCCGTTGAAATGGGTCAGTATATCCGCGATTTCGCTTCAACTGGTTTAGTCAACATCATTGGAGGTTGTTGTGGCACAACACCAGATCATATTAAGGCTATGGCGGACAATGTAATCGGCATCCAACCACGTGAATTTTCAACCAAAGCCAAATACAGCATGTACAGCGGGCTAGAGCCACTCATTGTAAGAGAGAACATTAACTTCATCAATGTAGGAGAAAGAACTAATGTTACTGGATCTCGCAAGTTCGCACGACTGATCAAAGAGGGCAACTATGAAGAAGCTCTAACCGTCGCTCAACATCAGGTAGAGGGCGGAGCTCAAATCATTGATGTCAATATGGATGAGGGACTCTTAGATTCAGAAAAAGAGATGACGGAGTTTTTAAATCTCATGATGGCTGAACCAGAGATCGCCAAGCTCCCTGTGATGATAGACTCCTCCAAGTTTGAAGTGATTGAAAAAGGTCTGAAATGTGTTCAAGGCAAGTGTATTGTAAATTCGATTTCTTTAAAAGAAGGTGAAGAGATTTTCATTCAACATGCTAAAACAGTTAGGCGCTATGGCGCAGCAGCAGTCGTCATGGCATTTGATGAAACTGGGCAAGCAGATTCAACTGAACGTAAGGTGGAAATCTGTGTACGCGCATATGACATCTTAGTAAACAAGGTTGGCTTCAACCCAAATGATATCATTTTTGACCCGAATATTTTTGCCGTTGCCACAGGTATCGAAGAGCATAACGAGTATGCCATTAATTTCATAGATGCTACAGAACAAATAAAAGCACGCTGTCCAGGTGTCAAGATTAGTGGAGGTGTCAGCAATATTTCTTTTTCTTTTAGGGGCAACAACAGAGTAAGAGAGGCAATGCATAGCGTCTTCCTATATCATGCTATACAGAAGGGTATGGATATGGGTATCGTTAACGCTGGCATGATGGAGATCTATGACGAGATCCCCGTTGAGCTGCGTGACCTCATCGAAGATGTAATTTTCAATCGTAGAGCCGATTCTACGGATCGTTTGATCAGCTATGCCGAGAATGTTAGAGGTGCTGGAAAATCTAGAGTAGTCGATCTAAGCTGGCGCGAGAACCCTGTGTCAAAAAGAATCGAGCATGCGCTTATCAAGGGTATCACAGAATATATAGACGAAGATGCTAAGGCTGCCATGGAAGAGCTAAACTCTCCGCTTAAGGTGATCGAAGGGCCACTCATGGATGGCATGAATGTAGTCGGTGATCTCTTTGGTGCAGGTAAGATGTTCTTACCACAAGTAGTTAAGAGTGCTCGAGTGATGAAAAAAGCAGTAGCTTATCTCACCCCTTTTATAGAGGAAGAGAAACAAGGAGTCATACAGACAAAAGGGAAAATCCTTATGGCCACTGTAAAAGGCGACGTCCATGATATCGGCAAGAATATCGTTGGTGTAGTCCTGGCTTGTAACAACTTTCAGATTATCGACTTAGGAGTGATGGTGCCGGCTGACAAAATACTAGATGAGGCCCAAAAACAAAATGTAGACATCATCGGGCTCAGTGGATTAATTACTCCATCACTCGACGAAATGGTCAATGTCGCAAGCTTGATGGAAGAACGAGGGATGACAATTCCTTTACTTATCGGAGGTGCTACGACAAGTAAGACACACACCGCTCTCAAGATTGAACCCGTTTATAGTGGCCCTGCAATTCATGTATTGGATGCCTCTCGAAGCGTCGGTGTCTCCACGATCCTCACCTCTTCGGATGAGGACAACAAATCCAATTATATCCTAGACATCAGAGCAGAATATGACAAGGTTCGTACGCAACGACTGAACAATACTAGGAAGAAAGAGTATCTAACCCTTGAGCAGTCAAGGAAGAAGAAACTGCATATAGATTGGGACAATTATAAGCCTCCAACCCCTAAGAAGTTAGGTGTTCACTCTCTGCTGTCTTATGACATTAATGAGCTCGTAGACTATATAGACTGGACTCCATTCTTCAGTAGCTGGCAGCTCAAGGGCAAGTATCCGCAGATATTCAAGGATGACACCATCGGTATTGAGGCCAAAAAGCTATACGATGATGCTCAAGACATGCTAAAGCGGATTATAGATGAGTCTTGGATTACGGCCAACGGAGTTTATGGTCTTTTTCCAGCTCAACAGATGAATGAAGATATTCTCATCACAAATCCAGATGATGACAAGTCATATACGCTTTATGGATTAAGACAACAAAGAAAAAAGAACGATAGGATACCACAACTATGCCTTGCCGATTATATAGCACCTGAAGGCAATGAGGATTATATTGGAGCTTTTGCAGTTACCGCAGGTATCAATATCGAAGGCAAACTCAAAGAGTTCGAGGCGAATCACGATGATTATAATAGCATACTCCTCAAGTCACTGGCTGACAGATTAGCCGAAGCCTTTTCTGAAAAGCTTCACGAACTGATCCGAACTGATTTCTGGGGATATAGTGCCGAAAAATTAAGTGCTATGGATCTCATAAAAGAAAAATATCAAGGCATCCGTCCTGCCCCTGGATATCCAGCTTGTCCAGATCACACTCAGAAAGAGACCATATTCGAGTTATTAAATGTTGAAGCGCATACAGGGATATCATTAACGGAGAGTCTAGCCATGTATCCTGCGGCATCAGTCAGTGGATACTACTTGAGTCATCCAGAGTCCAAATATTTTGGCTTGGGCCAAATCGAACTTGATCAAGTGGAAGATTATGCGAGTAGAAAGA
>CAZAXY010000198.1:2311-4756 GCA_964489125.1 uncultured Saprospiraceae bacterium | reverse complement strand
ATGCTCGGCATCTTTGCTTTCGTCATACTCGGTATATTCCTATGGAGGCAATGGTATGAAAAAGCTCTATAAAAGCTGATGTCTGCGGCCAAAGATCCTGCTATCAAACCTCATTGAAAGCCTCTTCCCATGATATGTAGATTAAGTGACATCAATCTCCACTCCAAGGAAAGTTAAATACCCCTACGCCCAAGTCGATCCCAATCAACAATATGATAATGATCGCGGCAATAATAAGTGGAGCCCTTGTACGCTGACTCTTCACCTTTCTTCTGATAAAAACTGTTACGCATATCAATATACAGACCAGTGCAAATGCAATCAGATAGTCTTCAGCAGTCCAGTTGAATCCCTGATCCGACGTCTCGATCGCAGAAAAGAGGTTCTTAATTAACATGGTCATAGTAGAAATGTAATACAATCTAATCACCTGCATAGTCGAATCAAATCTTCAATTTACTCTCCGTGCTAATTCGCTGCACGATTGTCTGCATATTATTGGCTAAAGTTACTGACATGAATGAAGAACTCTATCTGCAGATCTTGATTGGACTATCTATCTTGATAACGCTCATTCTACTATTCAAAGGATCCAAGGATTACTCGGATCGATTTGATCAGATCTACAAAGACCTAACCGATCAGCTGAGCAAGAATGAACACTTCAGTAAATCTGAGTTTGCTAGTAACCGATTAGAGTTATCACAATCTATCAGGGGTAATCAAGAGATCGTAAACAATGAACTGAAGAGACAAGCGGATTATCAGAATAAGCTCTTACAAAGTTTTCAATCTCAACTGGTCAATCTCAATGATACCAACTATAAAAGTCTCAATGATCTCCGAGATAGTATGACAAAATCTCTCCTGGAGATGAGGAAAGAAGTTAATCAACGTCTAGAGACCATCCAAAAAGACAACCACACACAGTTGGAACGAATGCGTCATACTGTAGATGAAAAGCTCCAAAAGACCTTAGAAGATCGACTGGGTAAATCATTCGAGCTCGTAAGTAAGAGACTGATGGAAGTACAAAATGGCTTGGGTGAAATGAAGACCCTTGCCAATGGGGTAGGTGATCTCAAGAAAGTCTTATCCAATGTCAAGACCCGAGGAGTCCTAGGAGAGATACAACTGGGTAACATCTTGGAGCAACTGCTCACTCCTGAGCAGTATGGCCTCAATGTGGCGACGATACCAGATAGTGCTTGTCATGTCGAGTTTGCCATTAAACTGCCGGGTAGAGAGATTGATGACAAACCAGTATGGCTACCTATTGATTCTAAGTTTCCTATGGATAAGTATCATCATCTTCAGGATGCCTATGAGGCCATGGATAGTGATTTGATCAATTCGACATCCAAGGACCTATTCAACACCATCAAATCCATGGCTAAGGATATCAGAGACAAGTACATCTCGCCTCCACACACCACTGATTTTGGGATATTGTTTCTACCGACGGAAGGCTTATATGCCGATGTAGTGCGCAATACTGACCTAATCCAATTGCTCCAGGGAGAGTACAAGATCATGGTGGCAGGACCTACTAATCTGGCCGCACTGCTCAATTCCTTGCAGATGGGATTTAGATCCTTGGCTATCGAGAAGCGTACCAGTGAGGTGTGGAAGATCTTAAGCTCCGTCAAAACAGAGTTTGGCAAGTTCGGTGGTGTGCTCGACAAGGTGCAGACTAAACTGAGACAGGCTTCTGATACCATCGACAAAGTCGGAGTGCGTTCCCGAGCGATTGAACGACAACTGAGGACGGTAGAAAGTCTACCAGAGGCATCCGAAACTGCAGCGTTACCATTTGAAGATGGCGTACAGATAGAAGACTTTATTGATCAGCCTCAGTTGAGTTAATCAAAGGCACCTTATCTCATCAATAGTGAATATCATAGCTTAACTCTACCATCCCGTCAGCATAAGCTTGATGATCTGTAAGTTCTAAGTTTATAGTCTTATCTATATCTTCAAAGAACGGCCTGCCTGATGCCAGTACGGTCGGCGCTATGGTGATGATCAACCGATCTGCGAGTTGCTCATGGAGAAATGATCTGACAATCTTCGGACCACCTACTACCCAGATATTCTGATAGGATGAGCGCTGGGCGTCAGCTACTAATGCTGAGGGCGTTCCTCTGTATAGCGTCACAGAGGCTCTATTTACATGGTCAATAGATGTAGACAGCACATAAACAGGCTTCTCACCATATGGCCAGCCTATCTGCTGCGTCAATGCATAGGATTTAGCGCCGAGAACATAGCAATCTATAGAATCAAGATAGTCAACGACATCCTGCTGAGTGAGCTCCTTACCAGCTGCATATGCATAGATACTTTTCATCCAATCGAGTTGACTATCATCACCACTTGTGACGAATCCATTGACACTGCTCACCATATGTACGGTTACTATTGTAGAGGCATTCTTCATACTAG
>CAZAXY010000198.1:0-2211 GCA_964489125.1 uncultured Saprospiraceae bacterium | reverse complement strand
TGTATAGGTCTATTTGCTGCCATATTGAGTCAATATTGTATTGCACTAATCAAGTTGTACGACGATGTCGTTTTTCTCTGACTTTAAGTTAAGCCATATTGTTTATAAGACCTGATTGTTGCGGTCATCTCTATAGATCATCCTAAGGTCATCAGGTAATCTACAAAGTAGCCCCGTTGATCTGTAAACTGTCGTGTGATCTCGAAACCTGTATTGCTGATCAGTTCTGTAACTAAGGCATGATTGTACTTTCGGGATGTTTCGGTATGAATTAGTTCATCCTTATCAAAGGTAAAGGTCTTGTTTAATTCAGCTATATGCACTTGATGTGCCCTGAGGCTCTTAAGATAGCTCCGAGTATAACCGGTAGACTCATCATAATGAGGCTGGTGTGCATACTGTGTGATATCAAAATTAGCACCCAGTTCATTATTGATGCGGGTGAGTACATTAAGGTTGAATGCCTTCGTAATCCCAGTTGCATCGTTATATGCGGGTAGCACGATATCTGCAGATTTGATTTGATCCAATCCTAATAACATTTTATCACCAGCATTAAGATGTGCTGCAATAGACTTTATAAAGTCATGGGCTTGATCATCCTCAAAATTCCCAAGATTTGATCCGATAAATAATACAACCTTAGGATTGGAGGTATTCATCCGTCGCTCTAGTACAGAGAAATATTCGCCTTGCATGGTATCGATCGACAGATTCGGCAATGCTGTTAAGAGCTCTTTTTTGATGGTGCTGAGCGCATTAGCAGAGATATCCACAGGAAGATAATTAAACTGTCGATCCTGATTAATCAGATAGCTCAGGAGATGAATCGTCTTACTGCCATCACCTGCACCGAGCTCAATAATATCAAATTCTCGATCCCTGTCGAATCCAAATGCATCAATGATCCCCGCTGTCTGCTCAGAAAATATTTCCATCTCGCAGTCCGTCAGATAGTACTCAGGCATCGCCATGATGCGCTGAAAGAGCTTATCGCCTATCTCATCATAGAAGTATTTAGAAGATAGATGTTTAGGTGTTGCACTCAGCCCAGCGAGTACATCTGCTTTAAATTGGTCAGTCATTGAGTTATTATTTGGCAAGTCTTATGCCAGTATATTGCCATCTATGATATGGATGAAAAAAATTGCGATACGTCGCTCTTGAATGTCCCGGCGATGTTGCGGCCGATGCTCCTCGTAAGACCATTTGGTTGATCATAAACTTACCATTGTACTCGCCTATGGCACCATCGACAGTCTTAAATCCTGGATAGGGTAGATAAGCCGAATTCGTCCACTCCCATCGAAGCCCCCATGCCAGCTCTGCCGAAGCGACTTCCCATTCAAATTCTGTCAAAAGTCTATATCCTGCCCACTGCGCATAGGCTTGTGCCTCGTAGTAGGAGATGTGCGATAGTGTCTCATCTGGATTCACTTGCTTAAGTCCTGCAAGGGTATATTGATGCCAGTGGTCCTCTATTTTGATCCAGTAGAGTGGCGCATGTATAGCTTCTTTTTGTGCCCAAGACCAGCCCTCATCGAGCCACGGCTTGAAGTCCGAATAGCCGCCATTCTCCATGAAATCCAAATACTCGCCATTAGTGACGAGGCTTTTACTGATCTCGTATGGTTGTAGATAGACCTTGTGCCTTCCCAGTTCATTGTCATAACAAAAATCAGCACCATCATAGCCGATCTCATAGACACCAGCATTAACAGTGAACCACCCGTCAGCGGTATTGGTTTGCGCTGTAAGATCAAATCCTTCCTTATAAATCGGGTAGGTCGGGTTAAAGGAAAAAGTATGCTTTAGATCTGTAATCAGTAACTCCTGATGTTGCTCTTCATGGTTGATCCCTAAGATGATTAAGTCCTGTAGTTCACGATCCTCGCTGGACTCAATGAGTCTGACCATCTCTCTATCTACATGTTCTCTATATTCAAGGACCTCTGCCACCGTAGGTCTGGTGGTAGCACCTCTATGCTCTCTCTGAAGTCGTGCCCCAGCAGACTGGTAGTAGCTGTTAAACAGATAGTTGTATATAGGATCATACTCCGTATATGCCTCAACATAGACTTTTAGCACCATCTCTTCATAAAACCAACTTGTATGTGACAGATGCCACTTAGGCGGACTGGCAAAGTAGACGGGCTGTGGGATATAATCCTCTGTATTTAGTGGTGCACACAAGTCTTGCGAGCGCTGTCG
>CAZAXY010000197.1:0-4815 GCA_964489125.1 uncultured Saprospiraceae bacterium | reverse complement strand
CAGCTTGATCCTCGTAAGGAATGCTATCAAAGATTGAGATCTGATATTCTATGGTTTCTAACCCGCCGACTGGCTTGTTACTCTCCTCTGCTATCTTGTTAAATTCCATCTCGTATGACTTAACCTTACCACTCTGTATGTCTCCTGGATTCATATCACCAGAGGCAAATACTGTCAAGAACATTGGCTTGATACGCTCCATGAAGAATAATGGTAACCCAAGCTCCTTGAAGTGATCTTGGACAATCTTATACTCTTCATCATCAAGTAAATCTTTCAGGGTGAGATCATCATCCATATAGGCCTTTTGTAATAGAGGCATGAGTTTGGATACATCGCTCATCTCTGACATGTCTATCTCAAAATAAATCTCCTCGCTCTGATCCATGGCTGATAACGTACCCTTAGGTAAGAAATAGTCCTCGGTATCGATCAAATGGATGGTGCCATATAGGAATGACGATTGGGTAAGACCATTACCGCTGATCTCCCATAGCAAGGAATTTTCTAAATCACTTGAGTCGGGAGCGGCAGGTGCTTGAACCACGGGCACAACAGTCTCAGTCGACTTACAGGCACTCATGATAACTGATATCAAACTTAAGACTAAAAGGAATTTTTTCATGTTATTCTGTGTTTTGAATCATCATCTCATACATCATGATACCTGCGGCGACAGAAACATTCAGGGAATCTATCGATCCGACCTGCGGTATCTTGACAAGATGATGACATTTGTTCTCTATAGTTATATGGAGGCCGTCATATTCTGAACCCATGATTATAGCAACGGGTCCTGACAATGTATCTGACAAAGTCTCCTTACCTCTTAACGATGTTCCAACGATCTTAATTCCATGATCGTCCAATATTTGTATGACATCAAGAGTCGTTTTTTCTCGGCAGACTGGAAGCCTAAACAGCGCTCCAGCACTGGTCTTGACGGCATCCTCATTGATGTAACCGCTGTTTTTTCCACTCAGTATCATGGCATGCACACCCAATACTTCGCAACTGCGTGCTATAGCTCCGATGTTGCGGATATCTGTGATGTTATCAAGTACGACGATACTGGGATTTTTGCCTTGCTCATAGAGGTGTGGTATCACATTATTAAGAGTCTGATACTCTATGAGCGACATTAGTGCAACGACACCTTGATGGTTACGAGAGTGCACCATCTTCTCTAGTTTGACATTAGGCACACGCTTGAGCGGAATCTGATGCTCTCGGCACAGGTTTCTGATTTCTTTTTCGAGTTCCCCTGTGAGATTATCCTTTAGATATACTCGTTCGAGTTGTTTGCCCTGTTGTAGTGCCTCTATGATAGGGTTGCGACCATATATGGCCTGTTTGTTTTTTCGAGCAGGTCTCAATTATCCTCTTGCTTATTGTGATGGGGGAAGCTTATTCCTCTTCTGCCTTAGCTTCTGCCTCAGGTTTTTCTTTAACTGAAGCTTTCTCCGTGACTTCTTCCGATTGGACTTTTACTTCAGCTGTCTCTATAGTGGCCTTTTCAACTACTTCCTCAGTGATCCCCTCGGCAGAATCAACAGCTTCCTTTACACCTGGGGCTATTACTGCAGCAGCAGTTGTGGCCACCTTTGGTTTTTTTGTTTTTTTCAGGGACTCAGCGGCTTTAACAAGCTTTTCTTCGTCTTCTTTTCTTGCCTCAGCTGCCACTTTGATTTCTTCAGCGATCTCCACTTTCAACTGTTCTTTAACTTTAGCGGCTTCTTTCTTCTCTTTTTTCTTCTCCTCTCTCTTTTTTTCTGACTCTATCTTTTGTTCTAATTCAGTCTTAGTCTTGAGCATATCTTGAAGCTTCTCTTCTTTGGATTTGAGCCGTTCGATGATCATGGCCATCTTGGCTTGTCTGATCTGTAGCTCCAGTTGGCCATCGGTGTTCTCTATGCGCTTCTGCTGAAAGTCCTGGTCCTTCTTATCGCGATTGATAGACTGCTGCATCTTATTGATGGCATTGATTAGCCCATCATAACGGCTTGATACACGAGACAAGGCAGAGTTACCCCCGCCACCGCTCGATTTGCCGTACTTCTTTTCTTTTACTTTTTTAAATGCTTTATCTGTGCGCTTCCAGAGATGATTGCGATCCCGACGAGTGAGTTCTACATCTTTAAATGATCGCTGTAGATCTTTTAGCTCGTTGAATATCGGTTGTAATCCCAGTCCTTTTTCAATGCGGGATTCGATGTCATCGAGCTTTTTATAAAATGTATCCAAAGTTTCCTTGCTCGCTCGCTCAAATTCTTGATCTAATGCTTTTTTCAGACTTTTCATCTGTTCAAAAAGACCATTAGTCTTTGTGCGTAGATCGTTGGCGTGCTTTCTGAATAGGTTTTTCTCCGATGCCTGATTCTGGACTTTGTTCCAAAATCCTTTCATCTCCTCCCAGATACCACCGTCAAATCCAGTCAGCTTTTCGATGCGCTCTTTTATTTCTTCAAGCTCATCGTTATACGACTCATACAACTTCGCTGACAGCACGACGAAATGCCACTCAGTCTTGGCCCTATTGAGGATATCACTGCGCATAGTTTTAATATCATCCGGCAGTAAACTCTCGGTAATAGAAAGTTCTCGGATGATCTCGGTATGCTCTTCTGGAAATGGGAGCTCATTGCCTTCTCGCCAGATGTTCATCATCTTAGTATAATATTCCTCCGTTGCGATCAATTCGGGAAAGGTGGTCACCTTAACTTGATTCTCTTTATCTAAGAGCTCAACGGCGATAAGGATTTTTTCATTTTGGGCATTCTCACCCCATAGTACGATACGTGTCTTCATTCTTACGGTAGTTGTTGGCCTAACGGCCATATCAGGTCATATGCTGCCTAGGTCTCTTGTGAACTAGGCAATTTGCATTGCTCTTACAATGTCGTTCTTTATTAGGTATTCTGCAATCTGTACTGCATTAGTTGCGGCGCCTTTTCGTAGATTGTCCGACACGATCCAAATATTCACTCCATTATCTATAGAATGATCACGTCTGATGCGACCAACATAAACATCGTCCTTATGCTGGGCATAAAGAGGCATAGGGTATTCATTTTTGGTATGGTCGTTTTGTACAACGACACCTGGTGTATCTGACAGCAGATCGATTAATTCTCTTAGATCAAAGGGCTTGTGAGTTTCTATATTGACAGACTCAGAGTGTCCTCCTACCACAGGAACCCTTACTACTGTCGCAGTAATTTTTATGCTATCATCATTAAGAATCTTGCGAGTTTCGTTAACGAGTTTAAGCTCTTCAGTGGTGTAACCGTCCTCAGTGAATGAACCACCATGAGGTAGGCAATTCTGATCTATAGGATATGGATATACCATCTCGGGATCTATGCCAGCTCTCTCATCGTTCATCTGTCTTACCGCTGCCACACCCGTGCCACTGACAGATTGGTAAGTAGAGATCACTAATCTCTTGATGCCATATTTCTCATGGATGGGAGCCAGTGCTACTACCATCTGTATCGTACTGCAATTTGGGTTGGCAATAATGCGATCAGTTTCTGATAACTGGCCTGCATTGATCTCTGGAACTGTTAAAGGCTTGTCTGCATCCATCCTCCATGCTGATGAATTGTCAATGACAAAGGTGCCCACATTGGCAAACTTAGGAGCCCACTCTTTGGACACACCACCTCCTGCGGAGAAAATTGCAATGTCAGGTTGAGCGGCAACAGCATCTTCCATTGAGATAATGCTATAAGACTTGCCATTAAACTCTATCTGTTTACCTACTGATCTTGCGGACGCTACAGGTATAAGCTCTGTAATTGGAAGATTTTTTTCTTTTAGTACTTCGAGCATTACACTACCCACCATGCCTGTTACTCCGACAACTGCGATTTTCATTCTTAACTTCTTTTTATTACCGTAATGGATCAACATAAATCAATCCAAATTATCTTCGATTAATGAACCCGCAAATTTGGACGTTCTTTTTGTTAATAACAAGCTATTATAGTTCTTCTGCACAGATAGATGAGCAATTCAATGGCCCCAATCTATTTAACTCGACCTTGTGGGCAGGTGACATAGATAGGTTTTTACTCAGTGATGGAAGGTTAAATCTTGCAGATATGGGCGCCAACACATCAATAATTACTCACCAAGTTACTATTGATAACAACTATGAGATCGCATTGGATTTCAATCTCGATTTCGCTCCATCCAATTCTAATATGTTGACAGTGGACCTTATCTATCGTGATGAGGAGAACCGTTTATTCTTTCAACTTGGCGAGACCGGTAGTGATGACGCCTTGGAGTTTTGGTCTATTGTTGACGGCAGTCAAGAACTGCTATATCGAAGTGCGGAGGGGTCATTTGGTTCTGATCCTGCTTGTGCGAGTATTGAGCTTCAGATGCGACAAGACTCATTGTTAATTTCAATATTAAATTGTACTCAAGCCAATGAGCAGGCTGAGTTGACGCTTCCATCGCTAGTAGGATCAACTGGACTGTTTCGCATTACATGCGATTATACATCGACGAGAGCTGACCTTTTTAGCTTTGACAATATATATGCAGGGCCGATAAGAGTGGATAGTATTCCACCTGATATAATAGATGTTAATCATGGACAGCGATCTACGATTATAGGATTTGATGAAGCCATCATCCAACCTGGAGTAGAGTCATTTATAGTTTCTCCTGATATGATCACTACATCATCTGTTACATTTGAAGGTGATCGAAGTGTTGTTTTATTTTGGAATCAAGACCTTCCATTATCTACACCTCTCGAGTTGGACATTTTTGGCGTGTCTGATCTTGATGGAAATATAT
>CAZAXY010000196.1:0-4822 GCA_964489125.1 uncultured Saprospiraceae bacterium | reverse complement strand
AGTATGCTAAGGATTTATATAACAACTTAAGGTCAGCTGATAAGGAACTGTACATAGTCCCTGTAGCGGGTCATTTTAACCTGATGAAGATAGGTGGCCAAGACTATGAGAATAGCGTATTCGAGTTCATTGAGCGAAATTTTGGCGATCTAGAACGATAGAATATTAGCGCGGACTTCATACGATAGTGTACATTTGTTAATCGTCATCATAATTAGGATTCGTTGAAGTCTATCTATATCATCATGGGTGTATCGGGTAGTGGTAAATCTACCGTTGGCCAGTTACTGGCTGATCGACTGTCCATACCGTTCTACGATGGTGATGACTTCCATCCTCAAGGCAATATCCTTAAAATGCAATCGGGTCAGTCCCTCGATGATCGCGATAGAGCACCTTGGTTAGAGGCAATTAATCAACATTGTATTAATGAGCAAGGTAAGAATGGCTGCGTTATCGCTTGTTCTGCACTCAAGGAGAGCTATCGCAAGATACTTTCGCTTAATATTGATCGACTGTATTGGGTAAGCTTAGAAGGTAGTTTTGAGCTGATCTATGAGCGTATCATATCTAGGAAAAGACATTTTATGCCGCCAGAATTGTTGCAGTCCCAATTTGATACATGGGAGAAGCCAGAAGGTGCCATTACTATTAATATTATGGATGAGCCAGAAGTAATTATTACGAATATCATAAATCAACTATAGAAAATGTCATCAGAATTTGGTCTTATTGGATTAGGAGTTATGGGCAAGAGTCTTAGCAGAAACTTAGCTAACCATGGATTTAAGTTATCGCTGTACAACCGTCATGTCGATGGTATAGAGGAGAATGTTGCCGTAGACTTTGTCAAGTCATTTCCAGAGTTACAAGGTTCATCGGGATTTGATGACTTGGGTCAATTTGTTAATTCTATAGCAACGCCTCGCAAGCTTATGCTCATGGTTAATGCTGGAAAACCTGTCGATGCGGTCATCAGTCAGTTGATACCTTTATTGGATCGAGGAGATGTAATTATTGATGGTGGCAATAGTCATTATAAGCAGACTGATCAAAGAGCTGCATTGCTGGCAGAGCAAGGCATCGAGTTCATCGGAACAGGTGTCTCAGGTGGCGAAGAAGGAGCACTCAGAGGCCCCTCAATAATGCCTGGCGGATCGCCAGACGCATATAGCAAGGCTGCGCCTTACTTAGAAGCTATTGCTGCCAGAGATTCAGAGGGCAATGGTTGTTGTGCTCATGTCGGTAGGGGAGGAGCTGGACATTTCGTCAAGATGGTCCACAATGGAATAGAGTATGGTGAGATGCAGCTGATTGCAGAGTGTTATAGTTTACTTCGTTACGTCGGCGGGCATGATCATGAAGCTATTGCAGATCTATTTGATGCATGGGGCAAACGGGATTTAAGCAGTTATCTTCTGGAGATCAGTGCGCAGATATTGCGGAAGAAGGATGGTGATGAGTACGTGATCGATCAGATATTAGATAAAGCAGGTAACAAGGGTACGGGAAGCTGGACGACAATAGCTGCCGCTGAATTAGGTGTGCCGATTACCATGATTACAGGCGCATTGTTTGCGAGATACACCTCGGCATTCAAGAGTGAACGTACGAGCTCAGATCGACTGTATGGTCTTGGTGTGGAGTCTTCGATTATCAACCTTGTAGAGCTCGAGGGCGCTTATCGCATAGCGCGCATAGCTAACCATCACCAAGGTCTACACCTCATTGATGCTGCCTCGGAGACCTATGAATGGAACCTCAACTTTTCCGAGATTGCCCGCATCTGGACTAATGGATGTATCATCCGCTCCAAACTCATGAAAGACTTAATTGGTGTGTTAGGATCGACACAGAGATTGCTGCAACACTCAGACTTGATAGATGTGGTGCAGAGACATCGTCTCGACCTCGCAGAGATCGTAGCTCAAGGACATCAGACTTATTGTTCGATTCCATGTCTGTCGGCAGCAAGTGATTTTATCAATACCTATACTCAGACTCAGAGTAGTGCTAATATGATTCAGGCACAGCGTGATTTCTTTGGCGCACATACCTATAAGCGTGTTGATGACCCTACCGGGCCGTCGCATCATACGATTTGGTAGAGATAAAATAATGATCTTGACCATTTAGATTTATAACTATTTGGCTCATACAACTGCATGCTTTAATAAAGGCCCGAATTGAACGGTGTTCTGACCTTTTAACCAGTATATACTTGGATAAGGTATCTGATTCAAATACTTCTGAATAGACTGTGCAGGAGTCATGAGTAGTCTTGTCAAGCTCAATGAAACAGTTACTTGGCGGGCCAAGCACTTTGGGTTATGGCATGCCTTGCAGGTTCAGATCATGCAGTATCAGCAACCGCATCTATTTGTTGACGAGATGATTTCTGGGTTGTTCAAATTCATGAATCATAAACATGAGTTTATAGATAAGACTGACCATAGCGTGATGATCGTTTCTTTCGACTTTTCCTCGTCCATTGAATATCTTGGTAAGCTCGTAGATAGACTATCTTAAACAGATACATGACCAATTTTCTGGAGACCCCAAAATTGTATTATCAAAGAGTTATCAGCAAGCAGAATACTATCTTAAATAAATGGAATTAAATCTCAAATAATCACGTTATATTTAAACAGAAAAACCTGTAAAATTGACAGTTAAGACCAAAAAAGTACAAAGGAGGTTAGTGGAATCGGCTAAAACGAATTCTAAAAGGGTTCATATCACCCCACGTGCAAATGGTTGGGCAGTTAGAAGAGAAGGAAATTTGCAAGCGTCCAAAGTTATGAAATCCCAAAAAGCAGCTGTCGAAGTTGCTAAGACATGGGTTAAATCTGGCACTGCTTCTACAGTTATTATTCATGGCAGAAATGGAAAGTTTAGGGCGGCGAGATAATGTCCTATAAAACTAACATTTTCATTAATTGCCCTTTTGATAGTGATTATTATCCACTATTAAAACCTCTATTATTCGCGGTGATATTCTGCGGTCTCAAACCAAGGCTCTCAGAAACAACTGACGGTGATGATATAAGAATAAGGCAAATCCAAGAATTGATTAACGATTCAAAGTATAGCATTCATGACATTTCAAGAATAATACCTAAGTCCAAAAAAGATTTGCCACGATTCAATATGCCATTTGAATTAGGGTTGGATCTTGGGTGCAAGATGTATTCTAAAAATGATAAAAAATGCCTAATACTTGAAGAAGACCAATACAGATATAAGCAAGTTATATCGGATATATCTGGTCAAGACATAAGCAGCCATGCTAACGAGCCCATTCAAGTAATCAAATGTGTCAGAAATTGGATTTACAAACTCAGAAGATCAAAACCATCAGCATATACAATCATATGGGACTTGTACAATGAGTTTCTTTATGACTTTGACAAAGATATGAAAGCCGAAAATTTAGATCCTAATAAAATGTGGGAAATACCTTTTTCGGAACTCATTGATTTGATGTCAAAATGGATAAGCGCCAAGACGAGGAAAGAATCCAAGAAAAGGAAAAAGTAAGCAAAATACCAGCTTACAATAAGAGATAATGATGTCAGAGTGACTATTGTCAACTCCGCCACATCAATAGTCTTTCCAGTATATTTAGTTGCATTATTCACGTCAAATCTGAAACTGAATTATGATTAAAGGCCTATACGAAACACATTTATTCGTTGAGGATTTAGAGCGATCTATTGAATTTTACGCTGAGATCATGGGGTTGAAACAGTGTCGCTTTGATGAGGATCGGAGGATTGCATTCTTTTGGATCGGGCAGGCACAACAGGCCATGATCGGTCTATGGGAAAAACCAAAACATGAGATCGATATTAGACATTTTGCATTTCAATGTGAGCCAGATTGGATATTGCACGAATCTGAATCCTTCCTCAAATCGCACGATATTCATTGCTGGAATTTTCTTCAGGATGGAACGACACAGCCTATGGTATTTTGTTGGGTGCCGGCAATCGCCATTTATTTCAATGATCCCGACGGACACGAGCTCGAGTATATCGGCATCCTTCCTGGAAAACCAAAATCCGAGTCTGAGAAGCGTATTCTGAGCTACCAAGATTGGCTAAATATAAATTAGAACTTCAATAATAGCTTGTCTAGCGCTATCACATATCAATTCACCGCTACCATCTGGAAGCATGGCGATGTCGGAGGATGGTACTTTGTATCATTACCTGCTAAGTTAAGCCAAGAGATCAGAACAAACCTTCAATGGCAAGAAGAAGGGTGGGGCAGAATGAAGTCCATCGCAGTAATAAGGGAGACACAGTGGGAAACCGCCATATGGTTTGATAAAAAGCAAAACACCTATCTCCTGCCACTAAAAGCAGCCATTAGAAAATCCGAATCGCTTGAAATCAATGATTCAGTTGAGCTAACCATTAAAATCTAAGGGCATCTTGACGTTTGACTCAATCTATTCATGCCCGATGGCTACATTCCACAACCTCACCTGATAGGATGTTACTACCCCGTTGATCACATATGGATCTCGCTCAGCAAAATCCTCGATCTCTTTCTGATGCTCCACTTTAAATATCAACAATGCACCTTCTGCAGGATCGTTATAGGCTCCACCGTAGATGAGCTTGCCAGCCTCATGATAGGGTGTAATGTGTTCAAAGTGTAAGCCTCTGACCGGCTCTCGCTTTTGCATATAATCATCTGTAAGTTGATAGGAAAGAGTAAAAAAGGGCATAAGCTTTTATATGTTAAAATTATTTATAATATGTTGTGCGACATATCTGCCACTATACATGGCAGCATTGAGGCTACCCATCAT
>CAZAXY010000195.1:0-4858 GCA_964489125.1 uncultured Saprospiraceae bacterium | reverse complement strand
ATCGATGGGACCGGTGAACAGAATATTATGAACTCAGAAAATCACGATGCGGACTGTACGGTCATAATGAGTCTGGATACCTATCTAAAATTGCAGAGAAAGGAAATCAAACCAATGATCGCTACTCTTATGGGCAAACTCAAAGTCAAAGGTGATTTAGGTGTTGCACGTAAGCTTAAGCAACTGATGTAAGGATGGCGGGAATACATACTCAGCATTTTGTACAACGCAGTCAGACACTAAAACTCATCAACGGGACGGGTAAGTTACTGACGAAGATTGGCATAGATCCATTTAGACTTGATAGCCAAAAGCTCTTACAAAAAGCAAAGACGAAAACTGGGGCCAATGATATCCAACTCCCACAACTAGAAAAGGGCCTTGATCTACTTGTCAAATCTATCAACCAAGAGTCAAAATCCAACTCCTTTGGAAAGTTGGCTGCGAAATCTCTGTTCGAACGCACATTGATCGGCCGTCTTAAGGTTGAACAACATCTACAAGCGCATCCTAAGATCGAGCAGACCGAAATGCGCAAGCCCATATTTATCATCGGAATGCCTCGAACAGGCACTACGATCCTTCATGCCTTGTTAAACAAAGATCCGCAAAACCGATCGCCACTGGCATGGGAGTGTTTAATTCCCTATCCCGTACCTCAACTCGAAAACTATACTGACAATGCTCAGCTCAATAGCATTAAAAAAGAGTTTAGTCAGCTATTCAAATTAGTCCCAGATCTTAAAAAGAAGCACTACATAGAAGCTGAAGCACCACAGGAGTGTTTGGGTGTCACGGCCTTAGACTTTACTTCGTTCCAGCCAATTGCTCAATTTCATGTTCCATCTTATCTAAAATGGTTTTCGAATGATGCCGATCAGCTTTCTACTATGATATGGCACAAGCGATTTCTGCAGTACTTAGGGTCAGGAGGTGTAACTGGCAAGCGCTGGCTATTAAAGACGCCTGTCCACCTTACACGTTTAAAAGAACTATTTGAAGTTTATCCAGATGCTTGCCTAATTATGACACATCGTGATCCTAAGAAAATCATTCCTTCTGCGGCGAGCTTGGTATCCACAGTGCGATCTTTATATAGTGATCACGAAGATCCCTTTGTTACAGGCAGTGAACAACATGAAGTCTGGAGTCAATATTTGGACTCCTTTGTAGAGAATAGGAAGAAATTGCAAAAAGAAGATCAGATCATAGACTTAAAGTTTGAAGACTTTGTATCGGATCAAATGGCGATCGTAAAACGAATCTATGACAAATTTGATATCGCCCTGACAGCAAAAGCCATAAGCAATATGCAACAGTTCTTGGACGAGAACCCTAAAGACAAGCATGGTGAACACAAGTACACACTTGACGATTTTGGGCTAAACGAGGACCAAATAAAGAACTCATTCGAGAGCTACTACAAGTTTCTTGATAAATTATAAAATAGCAGCATGAGCAAAAGTAAAGAAGCATTAAAATCATTTCTTGAGGTTATTGAAAGAGTAGACGAATTCAGTTTTCTCAATCCAGATAAAGTTGTAGACGATCAAGGCAGAGTAGATGGTTATCAGCATATCTTTCATTTGCTCAAGTCTGCGGTAGATTTTTATTTACTCAATGATCCTCTGCGACCGGACTGGAAGCTCTTATCTGATGGATATCATAAAATACTAGGGGACAACGTAGATGCGGTGTATTACTTTACCCAATTAAGAGCTGATCAAGAATATATCATCTCTGGAAAAAGATATGAGAGCTGCTACTTATCCTTCTGTGTATACGGAGGTGGGTCGAATGGCGAAATCGTAGATCGGGTTATCCTCAATATCAATCACAATGATATGACATTTGACGAAGAGGGCAATTTCAGCATCAAACTCACACCTAATCCTAAAGGCCCTAATGAATTCAAATTAGAAGACGATGCAGTCAACATGTTTAGTCGAGAATATTTTTTTGACAGACAGAATAGTAGAGAGAGTGATCTCAACATAAGAAATATGACTCCACAGGTCAATTCAAAACCATTGACAGATGAAGAGCTCGCTCATCGCATCCAAGTCATGGCCACTTTCTTTGAGCAAATGACTTGGATCGCTCCCCTCCCAGTTGATTTTCCTTTAAATGATTTTTTAGCTCCGTTCCCGTTTGAAGCTGATCAGGGTGGTTGGGGAACCATTGATAACGTCTATTGTTTCGGCAGATTCAGGTTAAAAGAAAATGAGTATTTAAAAATTCACTTTACCTCACCACCTTGCTGTTATTGGGGTATTCAAACTTGGAATTTTTTAATGCAGTCTACCAATTACCAAGAGTATCCTGTATGCCTTAATAAGAAGACTGCCGTAGTTAATGATGATGGCAGCTACACCATACATGTCAGTCATCGGGCTATGGATCACAACTGGATCAGTACTGCCGGATATGACGAGGCAATTATGTTCTGTCGTTGGCTCCTGTCAGAGGAATTGCCGGAGCAACCAACTGTGACATTGCATGAGTTTTAAGGAGCAGTCTAATCTAATACGTTAACCATCTAAATACTCTTCAGATTATACTTCAACGCACTAGATCCAAGTATCATAATCTTAGTGGCATCTGGCACTCTTATTCTGCGCTCCTTCACTTCAACTGCTTTGCACTTCTTAATCTTGTTTAGCAGTTGCCGAAAATATTGATAGGCGAGATAGACGCCTAATCTCGCTCCCTTGGGTAGTGCATTGATGCCCATCAGGGCTTCGTCAAAATCTGCCTGAATCTCTGCTTCAATCTGCTCTTTATCTGAACAAGTAAAACTATCATAGGCTACACCTGGGAAATAGATGCGGCCTCGATCCTCATAATCACTTTTAATATCTCGCAAGAAGTTAACTTTTTGAAAGGCACTACCGAGCTTCATCGCAGGCGCCTTGAGTCGCTCATACTCCACTGTATCGCCCTTGACAAAGACTTTGAGGCACATAAGTCCTACTACTTCTGCTGAACCAAAAACATATTTATCATACATCTTACGATCGAAGATTCTATGATCTAAATCCATCTCCATGCTATCAAGAAAGCCATCGATTAGATCGAGTCCTATATCATACTCTTTAACCACCTTCTGAAAAGAATGAAGAATTGGATTCAAGCTGATGCCTCTTTCAATTGCCCGATAGGTGTCCTGTCGAAACTCTTGTAACAAAGTCGACTTATCGTAGTCGTGAAAGGTGTCAACTATTTCATCAGCAAATCTTACAAAGCCGTAGATATTATAAATAGGTTCCCGCAGCTCTTCGGCAAACATCCTTATACCCAGTGAGAATGAGGTGCTATAACTATTAGTCACCATCTTACTAGCATCAACACAGACCTTATGATATAGCTCTATCATATGGCGTGTTTGTTTACGTAATTGGCAACGACCTCACCCGATATCAGTGATGGGGGCACCCCAGGACCTGGCGTAGTCAATTGACCTGCGTAGAATAGGTTTTTTAGTTTCTTACTTTTCATTTTTGGTTTTAAAAAGGCTGTCTGCAATAAGGTATTAGATAATCCGTATGCATTTCCTTTGAACGAGTTGTACTCAGACTTAAAATCATCAAGGCAAAACGATCGCTTATACAGAATGTCCTGTAATAGGTCAATGTTTAGTCGAGCCTTGATTCTATTGAGCACTATCCCAAATAGCTCTTCTCGCTTAGACAGATCATCATTAAGACCAGCTGCTAAGGGGATCAAAATAAAAACATTTTCGCAACCCAACGGTGCAATTGCAGTATCAGTTCTTGAAGGGGTACAAACATAAAAAAGAGGTTCAGATGGCCACTGCGGCTGATCGTAAATCTCCGCAGCGTGCTTACCAAAGTCTGTATCGAAGAACAAATTGTGATGTTCGAGCTGTTCATACTTCTTTTTGCATCCCAAATAGAATAACAAGGAGGACGGCGCCATCACTCTCTTGGCCCAATATTGATCATTATAAGATCTATGTTCTGGACTTAGTAATGCTGTCTCTGTGTGATGATAATCAGCTCCAGATATGACTGTGTCAACGCTATAATTTCCTTCACTGGTGTTGATACTTGTAATAGTCCTATCGACATATTGAAATCCGGTTACTGTACTATCTGTCCGAATTTTGACGCCGTGTGACTCAGCAATTCTCGCCATAGCCTTGGGGACCATTGACATCCCACCCATAGGATACCAGGTACCCAACTTGATATCTGCATAATTCATCAAGGAATATAGCGCAGGAGTATCTGAAGGCTTAGCTCCAAGGAAAAGGACTGGAAATTCCAATAACTCTATGAGTTTGGGGTTTTTAAATAATGACCTTACCTCTTTAGATATCGATGAGAACATCGACATCTTCATAAAACTGGTCAGAATCTTAGGATCAACAAATTCTAAGATTGACAATGATGGTTTATGGACGTATTCTCCAAGTCCTACTTCATACTTATACTGCGCCGAGGACAGAAACTTACGAAGCTTAACAGCACTACCTGGTTCATATCGTTCAAACATCGCTTCGAACTCATCATAAGAAGCAGGAATTTTCATTCTATCTCCATCACTACAAATCACCTGGTAGGATGGGTCAAGTCGAGTCAGTGAGTAAAAGTCAGCAGTCGTCTTATCAAAAAGATTGAAGAATCGCTCAAATACATCAGGCATCCAATACCAACTCGGTCCCATATCAAATGTGAATCCCTCTGCCTCGAATGCTCTAGCACGTCCCCCAATTGCACTATTCTTTTCGAATATGGTTACATCATGACCATACTTACCCAACAGGCATGCTGCTGACAGGCCTGCAAAGCCAGAACCCACGATTCCAATCTTGCCCAATGGTTTTTTGATTTAA
>CAZAXY010000194.1:0-4866 GCA_964489125.1 uncultured Saprospiraceae bacterium | reverse complement strand
TGATCTATCCCAAAGATGAAGAATCATCAGGCTCTTGGATCATCATCTCTGATACCAACCAACTGGTGTGTATACTCAATGGGGCATTTATTAGGCATGAACGAATATTGCCTTATAGATTGAGTCGTGGCATCATGGCAAAGGAATTTTTCTCTTATCACGATGCAGAAGACTTTATAGCCAAGTTTGACTTTAATGATATTGAGCCATTCACCATGATTATTGTGGATCGAGGAATACTGTATGAATTAAAGTGGGATAGCACCAAGCTCCATGTCAAGCAGCCAGAACGCACTCAGATGCACTTGTGGGCCTCAGCTACGCTCTATAATGATGAACTGCAGCATAAGCGGCAGCAGTGGTTTAAGGAATGGAGGGATAAGACGATGTGCATGAATCAAGGCTGCATACTGTCTTTTCATAAGAATGGTGGCGAAGGCAATCCACAATCTGATGTAGTGATGAACTATAACGATATCGTAAGGACAACAAGCATTACCTCCATTACAAGCGAATACGGAAAGTTTGAAATGAGATTCGAGTCGTTAGAAAATCAGGGGATCTCTAATAGGACTATGCTAAAGACCACTTCTTAAATTCTGATCTAATCAACCATGCAGCCGCAAAGAAGACTATCAGATTGACGGGCAGCATAGAGTAATAAATTCCATTGACGCCATAAAACAAAGGGAGTAACAATACCACAGGAATGAATATCGCCAACTCACGGGCTACGAGCATAAATCCGGCAATTTGTGCTCGTCCAATCGACTGAAACATGGTTACGCCCATCAAGAAGAAAGGAAATACAATGTAGCTAAGCATCTGAATCCTGAAGTTGAAGATGTCAGTTTTTGAGAATGTGGCATCTGGCAGCATCCACGATAATATGATCTCAGGAAAGGTCAACTCTAACACCCAAAAAACAAACAACATCGCTGTCGACACCTTAGCAAATAAGGCAAAAGCTTCCTTAACTCTTGCGAGCTGATCCCCACCAAAATTGATTCCGACAATGGGTTGAAGTGCTTGAGAAAAGCCAAAGATCGGCATGACCATGAAGATCATAATTCGGTAACAGGCACCCATGAATGCAATATGCCACTCATTGCCATAATGTGCTATAGACCTAAACACAAAAATCTGTTGCAGCAGGAACATCAACTGCATCATCATTGCGGAAACGCCTACACTTAGTACTGGCTTGACGATATAGCTTTCTAATCTCCAGTAGGAGAGATCAATGGGATAGTTTGCTCGATCTCTTAAGAAATAGACTAAGCCAGTAATGGTCAGCACGAGCATGGCAACAATAGTAGACCATGCAGCTCCTTCTACTCCCCAATCCAAGACGACAATGAATATGGGGTTCAGGATAATATTAAGCAAGGTGGCTGCAATAAGGTATGACATAGCCTCATTCATCTTTCCTTCAGCACGTATTAAAGTATTGAGGACGAGACCATAGATACGGACGAATGCGCCCATCATCATGATGCGATAGTAGAGTGCACCAATTGTAACTAAATTACCTGAGCCTCCCATGAGTCGGATAAGTTCCTCTGCATAGATCAACCCGAATGTCATGAGCCCTAACGATACTATAATAGAAATGATCGTAGTGCTCCCAAATATCTTCTCCTGTATGTCAATTTGATTGGCGCCGATAGCGATGCTTAGCAGTGAGGAACCTCCTACACTTATCATTGCCGCACAGGCATTAGTAAGCATCGTCAGAGGAAATGCTAAAGAAACTGCCGCCAGGGCCTCCTGACCCACATATTGCCCAATAAATAAGGCATCAACAAAAGTATTGAGGCTGTTAATCGACATGGCAATGATCGCTGGCAGCGAAAACTTAATCATCAAGGACCAAATACTCTGATTGAGTATCTCCTGCCGCAACTCATTGTTAATTGCCTTACTCATTCACTATATAAACTCAGCTCAGTTTAATCATCGACTTCGTTATGGATGCCATCGCTACAAGCTTGTCTGCTACATATGCCTTGGTCTCGATGAATGCAAGACTCTTGCCTCGCTTAACAACATGACCCTCTACTTTGATCTGTGATCTTAGTTTTACTGGCCGCAATACCTGCACATTAATCTGGTGGGTTACTCCTGTCTCTGATTCATCTATTATGCTTAATAGTGCACAATATGCTGCAACATCACATAATGCATATAGGAGTCCTCCATGCAATAAACCTGCGGGATTACTCATCTCATCAGTGACCTCAATGTCTAAGATCGATCTACCTTGCTCAGCAAATAAGGTTTTTAGACCCCACTTATTGTGTAGAGGCCAAGATCTTACCTTGTCTAGTTCTTTATGATTCATGAGAAAGCTGATATGAAGTGCAATAATAGAATAACTTCATCTGTGGGATGACGATAATCAAAAACATTGCTCTGAATATATTGAACGGATGTGCCATACTCGTCAATGGTTTATGGAGCATATGGATGTATCACACCAACAGTTATCCCCGAGAAGCCCATCGTGAACTACATCAATCATCATATATTTATAATCATGAGACTAAATTGCATTATCCGAGATCTAAGTATCATTCTAATATTCCAATGTACACTCAGTTGTGCACTGGCTAATACGTTCACCGTCATCAATACTGCGGACAGTGGCCCAGGCTCTTTGCGTGATGCTGTAGCAACAGCAGTAGCAGGTGACACCATCCGTTTCGATTCCAGTATGGATATGATCCCGATCACCCTCACCTCAGGTGAGATCACACTCAATAGAGATCTTGTAATCATAGGTAATCTTGCAGCAAGCTCAGGACAGATGACGCCTAAGGGTATCGGAGCACAAGGGCCACCTCCAGCTACCATCATCAGTGGTAATAACAACAGTCGGATATTCAATATTTCCTCAAACATTAACATAGAGCTATCAGGAGTATTACTCACTGGAGGTTTTATAAGTAATAGTGGTGGTGCAATAATCAACGCCGGGACATTGGACATCATGAGTAGCACCATATTAGGTAATACCGCTTCTTCTGGCGGGGGGGGCGTGTTGAACGTAGGTACAGCTACTACAACATTCACGAATACAACTATATCGGGTAATAGCGCTGAAGACGACGGGGGAGGTGTGTTCAACACAGGTGCAGCCACAGCGACATTCAACAATACTACCATAGTAGGTAATACTTGCAAAGGCACATTCAGCGACGGGGGAGGTGTGTTCAACACAGGTGCAGCCACAGCGACATTCAACAATACTACCATAACGGGCAATACCGCATCAAGCAGAGGGGGGGGCATCTTCAACGCAGGTACAGCGACATTTAACAATACTACCTTAGCTGGTAATACCACCTTAGCGCCTAATTTCCCTGTAAATGGCTTCGGGGGGGGGGTGTATAACGCGGGTATAGCGATATTCAACGGTACTACCATATCGGGTAATACCAGCATTGGAGCTGACGGGGGAGGCGTGTTCAACGGAAATACAGCGACATTCAACATTACTACCATATCGGGTAATACCAGCATCGGAGCAGACGGAGGGGGCGTGTTCAACTTCTTCAATAGTACAGCGACATTTACCAATACCATTGTTGCTCTAAATACTGCTTCCGCTGGTCCTGATATCTTATCAGAATCGAACGGTAATTTCATTGATGGTGGTAACAACCTAATCGGAGACGGTACAGGTCAATCGACATTCATCGATGGCAGCAACGGCAATATAGTAGGTACCGCTACCGACCCTGTCGATCCACTCTTTATCATGAATGTACCTACCGCTCCGTCCACAGGAGGTAACCTCCGTCTACAATGTGGATCTAGAGCGATCAATGCAGGCAACAATGCAACGGTACCGTTTGACATCACCGACAGTGACGGTGATATGGATGTCACAGAGCGTCTTCCCTTGGATCTCGTTTGTGAGAGCCGAATCTTAGATGGAACGGTAGATATTGGGGCTTTTGAAGCAGATTGTACTCCTCCTGCACCAATACCTACTATAGGGGAGTGGGGAATTATCTGTCTTGGCTTGTCATTCTTGATCATAGGACTAGTCGGTATCAGATCTTACGTGCTTAGCTTAGAATTGGATTCTATATAAATCTATCAATCTGAGAAACGACTCTTTTTTTCATGTCGAGTCTGTCGAGACTTCTTCAGCTATTAAGCACCAGCTCTAGTATCAACACAATAGATAAAGGAAACATCACACAAGAGGCCTTACACAAGATCAACATGAAAAAGAATCATACTCTGTTTTATTCGCCATTTATAGCCGTTGATAAATAAACTCCTCTCTTTCCATGACGAGTCTGTAGCCCTTCGTGGACACACTTTTACAATCGGCAAAAAAGTGCCCAAAATCCTTGATCATCAAAGACGCTGTGGCAAGGGTCCCCCCTCACCCACTCTTGATGACCATACATTCACTGATTTGCCATCCTGGGCATCTATAGATTGCACAACCCATGAGTGATGTAGGGGCCACGATCTAACCTTGTCAAGTTCTCTCTGATTCATATGAAAGCTGGAATAAAGTGCAATAATAGAATAACTTCATCTGTGGGATGGATATAATCAAAAACATCGCTCTGGATATATTGAACGGAACGGCCATACTCGTCAATGGACTCTGGAGCATATGGATGTATCACACCAACAGTTATCCTCGAGAAGCCCATCATTATGGGGCCAAAAGACATCAAAAACTGGATCTATATCTCCCCAAGATTACCGCAGGAAAGAGGAAACCAGTGATTATTTACGCACATGGTGGTGGTTGGATTGTGGGTTCTCGCAAGAATATCCCTCCAGCCTTGTGGGCACAGCTCGATCGAGGATACATCATCGCAAGTGTTGCGTATT
>CAZAXY010000193.1:0-4896 GCA_964489125.1 uncultured Saprospiraceae bacterium | reverse complement strand
GTCTATAAAGCGTCTATCATCGTCTGTCGAAGTCATTAAGACTATAAAACTATATCAAAAACCACTTTGAAAAAATTATATTGGACTTATATAATCCATCTTATGAATAAATCTATCACTCTCGCATTCCTCTTTATGTCACAGTTCGTATGGACTCAGGATATCGATCTAAGCTATTACCTACCTCAAGACATATCCTATGATCAATCTATACCTACTCCTAAGGAGATCATCGGACATGAGGTCGGAGAATGGCATGTAACTCATGACAAGCTCTACTATTATATGAAGGAACTGGCAGAATCATCTGATCGAGTCAGTATCACAGAGTATGCCCGCAGTCATGAAAATCGCCCTCTTGTCTACCTGACCATCACCTCTGAGAAGAACCGAGAGAATCTCGAAGAAATACGCCTCGAACATAAGAAACTGACAGACCCCTCCGAAAGTGGTTCTGTAGATATCGACAACATGCCTGTCGTCATCTATCAAGGCAATAGTATCCATGGTAATGAGCCGAGTGGTGGCAATGGAGCGCTTGCTACCGCTTACTACTTAGCTGCGGCGCAAGGTGAATATATTGATGACCTGTTAGACAATGCAATCATCTTATTGGATCCGTGTTACAATCCTGATGGTTTTCAACGGTTCTCGTCATGGGTGAACTCGCATAAGGGTAAGAATCTAATCTCAGATCCCAACAGTAGAGAGTACAATGAAGTATGGCCTCGTGGTCGGACGAATCACTACTGGTTTGATCTCAATCGAGATTGGCTATTACTGACGCATCCCGAGAGCCAAGGACGAATTAGGCACTTCCACCATTGGAAGCCAGATATCCTCACTGATCATCACGAGATGGGCAGTAACTCGACCTTCTTCTTTCAACCAGGAATTCCGAGCAGAACGAATCCCAATACACCCAAGCTCAACCAAGAGCTAACAGCCGAGATCGCTACCTTCCACGCAGCTGCATTGGATGAAATTGGTAGCCTGTACTATAGTAAAGAGTCATTTGATGATTACTACTATGGTAAGGGGTCAACCTATCCTGATGCTCAGGGATGTATCGGAATCTTATTTGAGCAGGCCAGTTCTCGAGGACACTATCAATCAACAGATCACGGCATTCTAACATTCCCATTCTCGATCAGGAATCAAGTGGCCACCATGCTATCTACGCAGAAAGCCGGATTAGCCCTTCGCAAAGACTTGCTCGAGTATAAACGAAAGTCGTTCAAGGAAGCGCAGTCATTGGCGAGTAGTAATGGCGTCAAGGGCTATGTGTTCAATGATGATGGAGATCCATATAGAGCAGAGCGATTCATCGCCATCTTGCAGCAGCATCAGATACCGGTATATCACCTCAATCAGTCTACTGATGATTTTGATACAGAAGGCTCCTATTATGTGCCACTGGATGCGAAACAGTACCGACTGACGAAGTCCATCTTCGAAGAGGTGCACGAGTTTCAAGATAGTTTGTTTTATGATGTATCTGCTTGGACCTTGCCACATGCCTTTAATCTTCCGTGCCGAGAAGTAGGTGCTGAGGCAGGACTCAGAGGTAATCTTGTCGATATGGACAAGGATATAGTTAGTGGTAATCTGATTGGTCGTGGACGTGCTTACGCATATCTGATTCCTTGGCATCAGTACTTAGCCCCTCGCCTACTCGATCAACTGCATAAAGAAGGCTTAATCGTTAAGTTGGCTAATCAAGACTTTAGCTCAACGATCGGAGACGAAGAGCTTGCGTTTAAGGCGGGTACGCTCATTGTACCGACTGGAAATAATCAGACCAAGGATGGCGCTGAGATGAATAGCCTGATGACAAGCTTAGCGCAAGACAATCACCTAAACATATATATCACTAATGGTGGCCAGACGAGCGTCGGCGTAGATCTCGGCAGTCGATCGTCCAACCTGCTTCCAGCGCAAAATATCATGATGGTGGTGGGTGATGGTGTGAATCCCTATGATGTCGGTGAGATGTGGCATCATTTTGATCAAGTCCTTGATATACCAGTTAGTATGGTTGAGGTGGATGATATCTCGCAAATAGATTTGTCTGATTATACAACGATTATCTTGCCCGATGGCAGATATAATGGCTTGAACTCGGCAGCCACAGATCTTAAAGACTGGGTTCGAGGTGGTGGCAATCTGGTTGCCTTCAAGGGAGCCATCAACTGGCTGGATACTAAAGACATCGTCAGCGTGGATTCTAAAGATGGAGGATTGTCGGGATCATCAAAAGAGAGGCGGCCTTACAATAGTGCAGCTGCAAATCGTGGTGCAAGAGTAACTGGAGGTATGATTGCACGGGGTCAAGTCGATACAACCCATCCTCTATTCTATGGTTATAATCGGGAGGAAATGTATTTCTTCAAGCGAGGTAACTCCTATTATGAGCATAGTTCAAATATCTATAATACTCCTGCTGTTTATGATGAAAACCCAGTGGCCAGTGGATATCTGCATAAGAATAATGTCGATCGATTAAAATCTGCCGCTGCGGTCTTAGTACACAACAATGGAGGCGGCCAAATCATCTGTATAGTAGACAATCCGCTGTTTAGGGGATATTGGTGGGGAGGAAGTAAGCTCTTCGCTAATGCAATATTCATGGGACCTACGTTAAACTAAAACTTTGGTGCGGTTCTTGTTAAACATAATCGAACATATTAAAATATTTTATAATATATAACTAAATGAAAAATCTCACCATCCTTCTGTCTTTGGCGCTATGCCTTGGAATTTTTTCGTTCACAACATTGAAAGAGACTGAGGAAGAGCAGCCAATCATTCATACCGTGTTTTTCTGGCTCGATGCAGAGTTATCAGAAGCTGACATCACAGAATTTGAAGCAGAGCTCGTAAAGTTAGGGACGATATCCACGATAGACCAATATTACTGGGGTAAACCAGCGGCAACTGAAGCCCGAGGAGTCATAGATAACTCCTATAGCTATGCCATCAATGTACACTTCAAAAGCATTCAGGCACATGACACCTATCAGGCTCATCCCAAGCATATTGAGTTTCTTAAGCAAGCGCCTAAATGGACAAAAGTCGTGGTATACGACAATGAAATATCTAAATAGTTAAAATAAATCGGCGAGATACTCATCAATACTTGAAATTTGCCGTTACATAGCTATCATTAAGATTTTATCATGAACGATGAGTTTTTTGACCGTCTAGTTGGTGAGCATACATTATGTGAGACTTGCCCTAGTCCAGAGGAAGTTGCAAAGTTCTTTAGGCAGTTACTTGGCTTCTTTTATTTGGACTTCTCCACTAAGCCATTGAAGAACCACGATGCCCTTCAGACAGAGCTTAACGAATTAAAATTAGCGCTAAAAAGCCTACTCTCTCGCAATCCGATGAATGCCATCAAAGGCATTGACAAGATAAATGATCGGTTCTATGAGGGAATCACAGGTATATATGAACTTCTCAACTTGGATATTATGGCCATCTATGAGGGTGACCCAGCGTGTCAGTCACGAAGAGAAGTGATTCGGACTTACCCAGGCTTTTATGCAATAGCGGCATATCGTGTCGCTAATCTCTTATATAACTTAGATGTAGAAGACCTCCCAAGAGTTATTACGGAGCATGCCCACAGCCTAACAGGTGTGGATATACATCCTGGTGCCACAATAGGCAAATCTTTCTGCATAGATCACGGTACAGGTATCGTAATTGGTCAGACCTCAATCATCAACGATCATGTCAAGATCTATCAAGGCGTGACACTTGGAGCGCTAAGCGTACAAAAATGCGACGCCAACATGAAGCGCCACCCGACTATAGAATCTCACTGTGTGTTATACGCAGGTTCAACGATCCTCGGTGGTGATACAGTGATCGGCGAAGGAAGTATTATCGGTGGTAATGTATGGGTAACCAAGAGTGTTCCACCTAAATCTAAGATCTACTACCAAGCCAAAATGAATACCGACGATAATATCGACGTTGTTGTCTTTAAGGAATTCGCTAAATAATAAAGACTTGAACAAGCTAAACGAACTCATAGGGAATACTCCCCTGTTTGAGGTGCAAAACATTTTCCAAAAGGACGGTGTCCAGCTCTATGGAAAATTAGAAGGAAATAATCCAGGTGGCAGCGTTAAGGATCGAGCCGCCTATGGTATGATCAGTGGTGCCATCGAGCGGGGCGATGTCAAAGCCGGCGATAAGCTCGTAGAGGCGACCAGTGGTAACACCGGGATTGCGCTGGCTATGATCGCTCAGATCTTTGGATTGAAGATGACATTGGTCATGCCAGAGAGCGCCACACGTGAACGAGTACTCACTATGAAGGCTTATGGCGCTGAGGTTATCCTCACTCCTGCTGACAAGACCATTGAGTATTCACGCAAGTTAGCACAAGAGATGTCTGAGGAGCAAGACTATCATATGCTCAACCAGTTTGGCAATCCAGATAACTATGGGATGCATTACCGCACCACAGGTCCAGAAATATGGAGAGACACTAAGCAAACGGTGACACATTTCGTATCAGCTATGGGTACTACAGGTACAATCATGGGTGTCTCAAGATATCTAAAGGAGCAGAATCCAAACATACGGATCGTAGGCACCCAGCCAGAAGATGGCTCACGTATCCCAGGTATCCGCAGATGGTCTCCAGAGTATCTGCCCGCTATATACGAAGCGAATCGAGTCGATCAGATCATAGATGTCTCTCGTGATCAAGCCATGACTATGGCACGACGATTAGCTAAAGAAGAAGGTGTCTTAAGTGGCATGAGTAGTGGCGGAGCACTTACTGCTGCTATACAAGTAGCTCAATCCATAGATACTGGTGTAATTGTGTTCATCGTGTGTGATCGTGGAGATCGCTACCTAAGTACTGATTTGTTT
>CAZAXY010000192.1:0-4927 GCA_964489125.1 uncultured Saprospiraceae bacterium | reverse complement strand
AAAAAATCAAGCAGGCCATCACAGGTAGCGGCAATGCCTCCAAAGAACAAGTGGCTGCACTTCTACAGAGTCGCCTTAATATCCGCATAGATCAAAAGTATCTCGACGCTACGGATGCCCTCGGTGCGGCAGTATGTCACTGGCAACAGATCACCGGAGCTTTCGGCGGAGCCAGTACTAAGAAGTATAGCGATTGGAAGAGCTTTGTAAAGGATAATGCGGGGAGGGTCGGTTAAAATTATTAAGTTGTTGAAGATGTCGAGGATGATAGTTCAACACAAGTGTTAAAGCGTGAATTGTTTAAGACTTGTACTTTGAACTTGGTTATCTTTCTAACATGCAAACGCAGGAAATAGCAATCTATAGACTTGTGTCTTTATTAATGGGACTTGTTCTTATATCAACCTATATCTATGGCCAAGTTCCTAACGACTTTTGTGATACAGCTATAGAGTTAATTGTAAATGACATCCCTCTTACTCAGAATCCTATTGATGCTACTGCATCTTCGTTTCCTTCCTCAGGTATTAATTGTGGAGATGGTGGAACGGAAGATATTTGGTACAAGGCTCGAGTACCTTCTTCTGGAAACATAACTGTTCTTTTAGAACAGTTTACTTTTGTGGATGGCATAGAGTTGTACCAAGGAGACTGTACAAATCTTACTTCTTACTTATGTGAAAGAAGTGGATCAAGGCCTATGAGCGCGGAAGGGCTCACAGCCGACACCTACATTTATATTCGAGTAGTTGGCGGAGATGGCTTCAACCCTTTTTATGATATATCAGTGTCTGATGAAGGTCATGTAGACGATTGTACTATAGATTTAGTTACCATCGATAATCAATCCGAATGTGATCCTACAACTAATACTTTTACAGTAGATCTCACAGTTCATTATCGAACTGACGATAATTCGGATCAGTTGAGAATAGACATCGGTAGTTTGCATATCATTGATACGCAGAGCAGTCCTCAATCAATTAGTTTGCAAGTTCCGGCCTCAGGAGGAACGGTTGATTTAAGCGCCTCTATCATAGGGTGCAATAATTATTTTTTGAGAGATGCCATTGTAAAAGAGACAAATTGCTTTACAGAAGAACTACCCAACGATGATTGCAATTCTGCAACGACACTTGAAGTCAATGACAATTGTGCAGAATTCATAGGAACAAATTTAGGAGCGACGTTCGACACGGATATTGGGGCAAATTGTCCACATATTGGTGATTTCCCCTTAAGGGTATGGTATAATGTGGTGGTTCCTAGTAGTGGTAGATTAGCAATCAATGTTTATGAATCGGGAGCTATGGATCCTGTGTTTCATGTTTTTGAAGGTAATTGCGGTAATCTTTCTTTACTAGAGAGTTGTGGAGGAAATGCATTTAGGGGTCAATATTACGAAAGCTTAATTCCGAATGATACCTTGTTGATTAGCGTCACTGGCTCTAGAGGTTTACTTCAAGGACAATTTGGAATATGTATTATTGAGCCAGAACCGTTCACAAATGACATCTGCGACAATGCAATAAATCTCGATAACTCTTTATGTGACGGATCAATTTATACAACTCATTTAGCCACAGAATCAGGCCTCCCCGAAGATGGATTGTCGTGTGATTTTCCAGGCAATGATATTGAAGATGTATGGTTTACTGTCA
The DNA here is from genome assembly GCA_964489125.1 of uncultured Saprospiraceae bacterium. Lineage (GTDB taxonomy): Bacteria > Bacteroidota > Bacteroidia > Chitinophagales > Saprospiraceae > GYS-P2D. The sequence goes on along the minus strand of CAZAXY010000192.1, from coordinate 3,266 downwards.
CAGTTCCTCCTTCTGGAAACTTTGAATTTGAAACGCTTGAAGTAGAAAGAGGCGATGCCCGAATTGATTTTGAAGTATATAGTGGTTCTTGTTCAGATTTGTCTTCGATTGTTTGTGAGGTTAATAGTACTCAGACCAATCCTCCTGGTCATTTTTCAGTGATAATCAATAATCAGAGTCCAGGAGATATTCTATTTATTAGAGTGGGATCAATTAATGAAGTCTCTTTTGGATTATGCCTTACAGAGATTCTCCCTATACCTAATGACGTCTGCGCAGGCGCTATATTTCTATCAGATCAGAACGCTTGTCAAGTGTTTTCTAATGAGATGGCCACAGCATCATTGAATCCCACACCAGGAGTAACTTGCGATAATACCTCACCTGCTATTGATACATGGTTTAAAACTGTTATGCCGGCAGAAGGCCTTTTAGGAATTAGTACGAATCAAGTCGGTGGGGGACTAACAAATACGATAATTGAAGCGTATTCAGGTAATTGCAACAGTCTAATGTATCTAGATTGTGATAGTTTTTCTGGGCCTGGTAATCATGCACTTGTTGCTTTGACTGATGTTCCAGTTGGTGACACGATTTATTTGAGAGTCTTAGACTTTGGGAGTAATGATTTTGGGGAGTTTCAATTATGTCAATCGTTTTTAGGCAGATCGTCATGCTTCATAGATTCAATAGGAATATCGGATCAGGTGTGCAATCCCACGACTAACACTTTTTCTCAAGAGGTTGAAGTTTTTTATCAAACAGATGGTTCTGCAGATAGACTGAGAGCACGAGTGCCACGTATATCATTTAATGAAACGTATGAATTGACAGGGAGTCCAATGAATATTATCTTAGATTCTCTATATGCAATTGGCATAAATCTTGAGTTCGAGTTTGAGCTGTTTAACAATGATGGCCCAAATGATTGTGCTAGTTTTTCTAATCGGGTTGATACTATATTGGCACATCCAAATTGTTTTGGTGGTGTCGTTGCTAATGATGACTGTGCAAATGCGATCGATCTTTTGATCAATTCATTCTGTGAAGTAGAGATATATAATAATAGAGGGGCGCATACTAGTGATTTCACTTTTGATCCGTTCTCTTGTGAACCTACATCGGAAAACATTCCCGATGTATGGTTTAAGTTTACCCAGCCATACAGTGATTTGATACAATTGGATATACAATTTATAAATACCTTTCCTAACATTGATTTCTATTCAGGAACATGTGAGGATCTTGTTCTTATAGGTTGTGGCATTGACGAGGTTGATTTAGTCTCTGGTGAATCCTACTATATCAGAGTCTTTGATCGAGGGTTTTTTATAGACCAAGGGGAATTCGGTCTTTGCCTCACCTCATATTGCCCAGATGAAGAGTCCGTAACTCAAGATCTTAATGGAACATTTCGTTTCCAAAATCACACAAGTATTTCGGCAGACAACACAATAGAATCTGGCTCTGAGGTCATTTTTGATGCAGGTTCATTCATTGAAATGACTGAAGGATTTGAGATAGAGACTGGGGCAGAATTTGACGCTTTAATTGATGGTTGTCAGGATGAGATATGCCCAATTATGAATGATAAGTTTACAGGTTTCTATAAGCTATCTTATATAGGAGATGCGACAGGAGGATTTGGGATTCCTTTTGACACTACCGAATCCGTTGAGTTAATATCATTTAATCCATTCAATCATTTGAGATCGGTAGAGCTTATGCAATTTCCAGATTTTGGCGGCTTTCTCAATGTAGTGCAGTTTGATTTTGATTGTGAGAATGTTGTCATGTTTAAAAGTTTTGCAATGGCTGGTTGCGGACAGGGTGCTGTTAGCGTGGTAGGGGCTCATATAGACGGATACAACATCGACTCTCCTTATGACATTGATGATGACTCAGAGTTTATAGTAAATTTTATAGAATTCTTCGATGATGGAGGATGTGGATTTGATCCGATCGTCAAGACTATGAAGCTTACGAAGGTTGAGTAAGCTCTTTTGATAATTTGGATTACATATTCCCCCCAATCCGCTCAGCAATAGCCTTAAACTGCTCAGACTCAATTGACAACCCAGGCCCAAAAGTCATATCACTCAGACTATTGATAGGAATGAGATGGATATGAGCATGTGGTACCTCAAGACCGATAACGGCCATCCCACAACGATTACAGTCGAATTCTTTTTCTATGGCCTGAGCGACCTTTCTGGCAAAAGTGAACAGCTCTGTATAGGACTCTACATCGAGGTCAAACAGCTTATCTACCTCTTTCTTGGGGACGACAAGGGTATGGCCTTTTTGCTGTGGTCTAATATCTAAGAAGGCGAAGCTATGCTCAGTTTCTCCTACCTTATAACAGGGAATTTCTCCAGCTATGATCTTTGAAAATATGCTGGCCATGGTTAGACTGTAATGTCTAATATCTCAAACTTCATCATGCCTGCAGGAGTTTGAATATCAGCGACGTCACCGATTTTCTTGCCGACAAGACCTTTGCCGATAGGAGAGTCTATCGATAGTTTTTTTGCTTTGAGATCTGCCTCAGATTCAGATACGATCTGGTAGGTCATCTCCTTATTGACCTTTAGATTCTTGATTTTCACCTTAGTGAGGATAGATACTTGCGAGGTGTCTACTTTACTACTGTCAATGATTTGGGCGTTTGCTATTGAGGACTCGAGGCCATGGATTTTCATCTCGAGCATGCCTTGAGCATCCTTTGCAGCATCATATTCGGCATTCTCTGATAGATCGCCTTTTTCTCTTGCTTCCGCTATTGCTTTGGCAGCTTCGGATCTCCCTCTGGTCTTTAGATCTTCCAATTCTGCCGCTATCTTATCGTATCCCTCTTGTGTGAAGTAAGCTATTTTGCTCATAATATCTTAGTTATAGTGTTACCCTTGATGAGGGTATAAATAAAAGTCTCGGCTCAAAAGTTCCGAGAAATAGTCCGACTACCCATATTTAATAAGAAAAGACGTCATTGCAAAGCAAGAACGTCCTCAATGATTCAAATATAGAGTTTTTGTTAACGACAGACTACCTACCGTAGAAAGCACTGATCTTATTCAGTAGATACTGTGCTATTTTAACCAGAGACTCTTGGGTCCATCCAGCCACATGAGGTGTGGCGATCACCTGATCCATACTTAAGAGTTCAGAATAAACGGCACGTTGGTCATTACGAAGTTGCTCCATTTTTTCATTTTCAAGTACATCGAGACAAGCCCCACTGATATGACCCTTCTTGAGGTGATGGA
>CAZAXY010000191.1:0-4963 GCA_964489125.1 uncultured Saprospiraceae bacterium | reverse complement strand
GACTTTACAGTTAATGAGCATATTCGCTACATCGAATCTAAAATGACTTGATCTCCCTAAAAGTTGCGTTAAATAATATATCCCGCAACTCCAGTAGCCACACTGACAAAAGCAGCTAATCCCAGTGCCCACCAGAAATTGTCCATTTTAAACTTAGGTAAGAACCAATCTGCTACCTGAAGTAAAATGGCATTGAGAAACCAGTTGAACACACTGAAGGAGAGTATCCCAAGAGTAACAATCTTAAGTACGGTACCAAGCGTCATATATAGTACAGCTACAACCGCCACAACCACTAGTGTTTGTACATAGCTCTCGACATGTACACCTTTTAGTAATTGTGCACCTCCTAAAAATGCCGCCGCACAGATTAAAAACTAAATGATCCAGCTCATTAGCGTAATTTGAAGTTAAGATGCAAACTTGTTCTAAAACAAACGACGTGACTATTAAAGTGCATTGAGTTGGTCCTGAAAAATTTTGAGATAACTACCTTTATAATTAACACTCTCGATTATCAGTGAGCTTATTTGTCTAATATTGATTCTTCGAGTAGAAGTGACTTTAATCATTTATATAAAAATCATGAAAAATGTAATTGTTTTGATGAGTATAGTACTCATCTCTCTTTCGTCACTTTTTTCTCAAGGGATAACTTTTGAAACGGGAGTTACCATCTTTCAACATCCAAGTGTTGATGATCCATTAATATTTAACCCCTTTCTCCCACTCAATCTAAATAATGATAATGCCATAGATTTTATAGGAACATTTGAAGATGGCTTTGACGAAGGGATTTCTTTTTTTACTTCAGATGATGGGGTTCTAAATCTCTCGACAGTTGAAACAAGCGATGTTACGACTGTTGCTCAAGTGATAGATTATAATGGTGATGGCTTAGATGATGTACTATTTAGAGATGGCGTTTGGATTAATGGTGAAGGGAATGATAGAAGAGAATTTGCTTTACCTGAAGAGTTCGATCCTATCTTGGTGAGAGATGAGTATATCGGAATTGCAGATTTCAACAGTGATGAAATGCATGATATTCTTGTGAGAAGAAGGGTGTCTGGAGGTGATGATGATCTCGCTATTTTAATGTCTGACGGTCAAGGAGAATTTGCTAACGTTACTCTAAATACGCAGCCGGATATTGGTGATATTAACATTATTGATGTTAACGGGGATGGGTTTTTGGATGTGGCTGTTGTACGACTGGATCCGTTCATTGAAGTCTCTTCAATTGACATTTATTACGGTGATGGAGCAGGTGAGTTTAATCGAGAGAGTCTGGATAATTTTAGTTTTGGTCTATTTGGTGGCTCAATCTTTAGTTCTTTAGAATTCGCAGATTTAGACGCAGATGGAGATTTAGACATCTTATTTCCAACCTTTGACGGGATTGTTACTATTGAGAATCTGGGTAGTCAGGAGGGTGCATCTGAATTTTCTCCCCCGTCAAGTGATCAGGTATTCGAATTTAGCACCTCAGTCATTGCGATTAGACTAGGAGATATGAATGCAGGTAATGAAAAAAAGTACCTACAATTTGGCACAATATATTGATGATGCTAATAGGGTAATTCAAAATGGAACTTATTTGCCTCAAATGAATGCTTATGTTCAAAGAATACCAGATACTAATAAAGTACTATTTGTAGGTCTAAAAAATAGAGGAAAGAATATCTCTACTTTTGGACCTCGCACCATTCGAGGCAAACTAAAAAAAGCTATACAAAGTGTCGGTTTATGAAAGGATTAGTAATAAAAGCACTCAATTCAAATGATAATATCATTTTAATAAATGGTATTCTCTTACTTGTCCATTGTTTTGAGAAACTTAGTCAATCTAAGAATATTGAAATGGATTTTATTCCTTTCATTTCTACTAAGATTTCTAAGAATGTACTCTTTAAATATAATTCACAAAATGAGAAAAAGCTGATATTGGATAGTTTACATTGCAGTTATCAAGCTTATGGAAAGATTGTAGGTAATATGCCTTTGATTATCGATTTTGGATCTGTTGAATTAGAGATTGATTATCATGATTTAGATGAAGAAGTTACTCTTTCAGAGCTATATGTCGGTAGACATATTTATTTGTATATAGATAGGTTAGATATTGAGGAATTAACTTCATAATAAGATGAAAACTTTACTTATGAGGTATCTTTTGGTAGTTCTTATTATTTCTATGACTTCCTGTGCTATAAACATTTTAAGACCGGTAATTATTGAATCCGATAATGTATTGAACCGTCAGAGCATTGGGTTTTGGCCTTCAATCTCCTCTATTAATGTAATCGAATCAAAGAATAGTCTGACGTTAGATGAGGGCTTATCTTTTGCTTCAATGGAGGTTACAGACAGTTTAATCCAAGAATTAGGATACGGTCCAATTCTTAGGGGTGAGAGTCAGATAGTACAAAATAAGATCTCTACCAACCTCTTCAATTTTATTGCTCATGCCCACAATAATAAGAGTGTTGAAAGCATACGAATGAGCTCTGAAATGCATGAATTGTTGGATAAATATTCATTAGACCATGGTATTGGAGTTTTTTCATACGGGTTCAATCGAACTCCAGAGAATCAAAAGGGTCAAGTTGTAAAATCCATTGGACTTGCTGTAGCAACTTTAGGGATGTTTACTACAATTCCAGTAAGGTCTAATTTAACTGTATGTGTAATGATCTTCGATCGAAATAAAAATAGAGTTATTAGATATCGTGAGGCTACCATAGATGGAAGAAGTCCTAATGAATCTGAGACTATTGAAGATTTGTTACATAAGACTATCGGACATTATCTAAATGAATCTTAAGATGCATTCACAATATGTTATCACACGACGAGAACAAGAGGTCCTCACCCTACTATCTGATGGCCTAACAGTCAAAGAAGCAGCAGCAGAGCTATATATCTCTCATCATACTGTAGTAAGTCATAAAAAGAGCCTATATGAGAAGCTTGGAGTTAACAACTGTTTCCAATTAGGTATGATAGCAGAACGGATGGGTTTATTGAAGGAAGTTGGGGTAGTATAATAAACGGTCGTTTTCTATACCATTAAAATCGCAGTTATCTTACAACTCCCTTATCTGATAAAATTATTTAGCTAATGAGAGTATTCGGAGTGCTCCCTTTAATACCAGGACAAATACAATACTCCCTACTATAAGATCAGGTTTGTTTGATCCTGTCCACATAACCAATAATCCTGCGACGATAACACCAATATTAATGATGACGTCATTAGATGTGAAGATCATGCTGGCTTTCATATGAGCTTCTTCACTTCTTGATTTTTGGAGAATATAGAGACATAGACCGTTAGCTATTAGGGCGAGAATAGAAACGGTAATCATTGTTTTAAATAAGGGTACCTGATCATTTTCTAAGAATCGGCGCACAACCTCAACAAATCCAATTCCTGCCAGGATCATTTGGAAGTAACCGGCTGTCTTAGCTATCCTTTTTTTCATGGCTATGGTACCACCAACAGCGAGCAAACTGAGCCCATAAACAAAGGAGTCCGCTAACATATCTAAGCTATCAGCAACCAAACCCATAGATTTAGAAATCAAACCTGTTGTAGCCTCCACAATAAAAAAGGTGAAGTTAATGACGAGAACTGCCCAAAGAATCTTCTTTTGAGAGGTTTGTTCTATAATCTCTGAATCTTCAACTTGACAGGTATTAGTATGTACAGAGCCTAAGTTTAGCGCATCGAGTGCACCTACTATATCAGAATTTTCGTGATTGTGATAGACGTCCAGCTCACGTTTTGATAGGTCGAATGATAATTGCTTGACTTGACTTATTTCACCAAGTTTCATTCGAATCAGATTTTCCTCAGAGGGACAATCCATATCTTTTATATGAAAGGAGGACTTTAGCATAGTAAAATTATACAAGATACAGAGGTTACACCTGTCAATGTGGCTAAAGTGCAGTAATGCTTGTCTACAAAACGAACGTTTTCTATACGCCAAAATGGAACTAATTACTCTGGTTATAGTGTTATTACTGATATAACACTTAACCTTAAAAAAATGGGAATAAAGCCAGGACCTAAAAGAAAGGCGAAATCAACCGGTAAGCCTGATAGACGTCAACGTGATAATAAGAATACACCTGGGAATACTCCTTCTTTGAAACCGTCAAAGTCCACAAAGAAGAAGAAATAGGCTATTAGCTCTGTTCAGTAATCAAGATCCAATTTGGACGTTTCTTGAACGAAGGTAATTGTATAAAGTAGGCTTAGATATCGACAGCTGTCTACATATCTCAGATACAGAATGTTGCTGATTCTTGTATAATGTCTCAGCGGCCATAGCCGTTTTCTTGGCTTCATCAGAAAGCCCTTTCGGTCGGCCTCCTAATCGCCCCCTGGCACGAGCTGCGGTAAGTCCTGCTTTAGTGCGTTCAGATATGAGTGACCGTTCAAACTCAGCAAGAGAAGCGAAGATGTGAAAGATCAACTTACCAGATGCGGTAGTGGTATCGATGTTATCCTGGAGCGATACGAATGATATACCATTAGCTTCAAACTCCGAGACAATGGTAATGAGATCTTTGAGGGATCTGCCGAGGCGATCCAGCTTGTCGATGACTACGATATCACCAGGGCGAAGCTGCGCTTTGAGCAGATTCAGTTCAGGTCTGTCAAACTTAGCACCAGATAGTTTATCAGAGAATATCTTTTCACAGCCTGCAGCTGTCAGGCTATCGATTTGGCGATCTAAGTTCTGATCTTTAGTAGAGACTCGAGCATATCCTATTTTCATAGTTCAAGGTTAACGGAACTCATCCGAAATACCTAAACATGACTTAGAATATATTAACCAGTTATTTTAACCGATTAAATTACGACTTTAACAGTCATGAGACGAAATGGGAGGCGGAAAGAAAAAGGATCTTTTTTCTGAACTTATGTATTTCTGTATAGATGTAACAT
>CAZAXY010000190.1:0-5021 GCA_964489125.1 uncultured Saprospiraceae bacterium | reverse complement strand
GCTAAGAAAGCAAAGGAAGAAATGTCTAACCTTAAGTCTGAGAACGAAGCTTTATTACAGCAGGCTAGAGAAGAAAGAGCTGCGATGTTAGTCGAGGCGAAAGAAACCAAGAATAGCATCATCTCAGAAGCAAAGAACAAAGCTAAGGCAGAAGCGAATAAAATTATGACTGATGCTAAGAATGAAATCGAGAATCAGAAGAAGGCAGCATTAGCAGAGGTGAAGAGCGAGGTGGGCGTAATGGCCCTTCAGATTGCTGAAAAAATTATGAAGAAGGATTTACAAGGAGATAGTAATCAGATGGATTTAGTTAACAAGCTAGTAGCTGAGGTTAATCAGAACTAACTGTTGAAAGTAGGAGATACATGTCATCAATAAGAATCGCATCGAGATACGCTAAGTCATTATTAGACCTAGCTAGAGAAACCAACAAGGTTGAGCAGATCAAAACTGATTTTGTTTTGTTTTCTGATGCGCTCAAGAGTAGAGACTTACAGCTCCTGATCAAGAGTCCGATTATCAAACCAGATAAGAAGTTGGGGATATTCAAAGCAATCTTCGACGGTAGGATTGACGAATTGACATCTTCATTTTTTGAAATAGTAATCAAGAAGGGGCGAGAAGGCTTACTGCCTGATATATCTGGTGCATATCTTGAGCAGTATAATAAACTTAATAATATCACTACAGCCATCATCACAACAGCTCAAGAGGTGAGCGATGAGGTAATTGCCGATATTAAAAAGTCGATCCCAAGTATGGGAGGCACCACTGAAAACGTGGTAGTAAATAAGAAAATTGATCCCAGCATCATCGGAGGTTATATCCTTCAGGTGGGAGATAAACTCATAGACGCCAGTGTGAAAGCAAGTCTGGCGAAAGTTCAACAAGAAATAGTTGACAAAACATATATAAAATCTATATAAAACAATAAGCATGGTTGGTATCAAGCCTGATGAAATTTCTGCAATATTGAAGCAACAACTTACTGGTGTAAGTACTGCGGCAGAGTTAGAAGAAGTGGGAACTGTCCTACAGGTCGGTGATGGTATTGCTCGAATATATGGACTCACAGGTGTGCAAGCAGGAGAGCTTGTCTCATTTGAGAATGGAGTTAGAGCGATAGCACTTAACCTTGAGGAAGATAACGTAGGTGTTGTACTCTTAGGGCCAAGTGAAGGCATCAAGGAAGGATCTACGGTTAAGCGTACCAAGACTATTGCATCTGTAGATGTGGGAGAGGGTTTCGTAGGTAGAGTAGTTAATCCTCTTGGACAACCTATTGACGGTAAGGGTCCTATCGAAGGGGCAAAGTATGCTATGCCCCTCGAGCGTAAAGCGCCAGGTGTTATATATAGACAGCCTGTAAGTGAGCCACTACAGACTGGTATCAAAGCGATCGATGCGATGATTCCTATCGGTAGAGGGCAGAGAGAGTTGATCATCGGTGATAGACAGACTGGGAAGACAGCTATTGCAATTGATACGATCATCAACCAGAAAGAATTCTATGATAGAGGGGAGCCTGTATTCTGCATATATGTAGCATCAGGACAGAAGTCATCTACGGTGGCTCAAGTAGCTAAGGCTCTTGAAGAAAATGGTGCAATGGCTTATACAGTGATCGTGTCTGCTTCAGCGGCTGATCCTGCTCCATTACAGTTTTATGCTCCATTCGCTGGAGCGGCTATCGGTGAGTACTTCCGAGATACGGGAAGACCAGCATTGATCATCTATGATGATTTGTCTAAACAAGCCGTCGCCTACAGAGAGGTGTCGTTATTGCTTAAGCGTCCTCCAGGTCGTGAAGCATATCCTGGTGATGTATTCTACTTACACTCAAGATTATTAGAGCGAGCGGCTAAGATCATTAACAATGATGAGATCGCCAGAGATATGAACGATTTACCTGACAGCTTGAGAGATGCTGGTATTGTAAAAGGAGGAGGCTCATTAACAGCTCTTCCAATCATCGAAACTCAGGCGGGTGATGTCTCAGCATATATACCGACTAATGTTATCTCGATTACGGACGGTCAGATATTCTTGGAGTCCAACTTGTTTAATGCAGGTGTGAGACCAGCTATTAATGTAGGAATCTCAGTATCACGTGTGGGAGGTTCAGCACAGATTAAATCAATGAAAAAAGTTGCTGGTACACTTAAGTTGGATCAGGCACAGTATCGATCTCTGGAGGCATTTGCCAAGTTTGGTTCGGATCTCGATCCTGCCACTATGCTTGTACTGGAAAAAGGTAAAAGGAATGTCGAAATATTAAAGCAAGCTCAGTATTCACCAGTGTCAGTAGAGAAGCAGGTTGCCATGATTTACCTCGGTACTAAAGGCTTGTTGAAAGATGTACCAGTGAACAAGGTGAAGGAGTTTGAGGAATTGTTCTTGACAACCTTGGAAGCTAAAGCTCCTGATGCACTTGAGACATTGAGATCTGGCAAATTAGCTGATGAAGCGGTAGACGCAGTAAAGTCAATTGCTGCTGACCTCGTAGCACAATTCAAATAGAATTTCATACGCCACTATAGATGTCTGGACAATTAAAAGAAGTACGAGAGCGGATCTCATCGGTTAAAAACACACAGCAGATCACTAAAGCCATGAAAATGGTTTCTGCTGCTAAGCTTCGTAGAGCGCAACAAGCGATTACGGAGATGCGTCCATACGCCGATCGCTTAAATAAGATACTAGCTAACATCTTGTCTAATATCTCTGCTGATGAGGCTGGATCTTCTTTTGGTGTAGAGAGAGAAATCAAAAAAGCACTCGTAATAGTGATTACTTCTAATAGAGGCTTAGCTGGTGCGTTCAATTCCAATATCATCAAGGCTGCTTCCGCTAAAATTGAAGAATTAGGTGGTGCTGATTCTCAACGTGTAAACGTGTTATGCATTGGTAAGAAAGGAGCAGATGTATTCGCTAAGAAGATTTCTTCTGATCGCCTGAATTTAGAATACGTCACACTATTTGATGATCTCTCTTTTGAGAATGTAGCGCAGGTGTCTCAATTGGCTATGGATGGCTTTGAGGTTTCGGAATATGACGCAGTTTATGTCTCATACTGTAAGTTCAAGAACGCTGCAGTGCAATTTGCTATAGCTGATCAGTTTTTACCAGTTAAGCAAGTAGAAGGTTCCGCTGAAGAAAACGCTAAGGACAATACGAAGTCTGACTATTTATTTGAGCCAAGCAAGGAAGAGTTGTTAGAGGAATTGATTCCTACCATTTTGCAGACGACCTTCCAAAAGTATATCCTCGATACACATGCCTCTGAACATGGCGCTCGTATGACGGCAATGGATAAGGCTACGGAGAATGCTGATGAGATGCTTAAAGACCTGAAGATCACGTACAATAAGGCACGCCAAGAAGCGATCACTAAGGAACTATCTGAGATCGTAGGCGGTGCAGCAGCCTTAGCATAAGATCATAGAAAATGTGATTAGAGTAGAGCCTCTTTTTTCAATACATTCTGCCATCTTTCCTGATTAAAAACTTTTATCAATTCCTTCATTTGGGATTAGCTTAAGCTATGGGTTGAATATTTTTTCATACCATTGCTAAGACACTAAGGAGACTAAGACAAAATGATATGAAAGCTATAGTACCTGTTGCCGGAGCAGGAGTAAGATTACGTCCACATACGTACACGCAGCCTAAGCCACTTATACTTGTTGCTGGTAAGCCGATCATATCGTTCATTATCGACCAGCTATTTGAGGCGGGAGTTGAAGAGTTCGTCTTCGTGCTCGGATACCTCGGAGAAAAAATCAAAGACTACCTCGATAAAGCATATCCAGATCTGAATAAGGCATATGTCTATCAATCCGTGAGACGTGGCTTAGGGGATGCTATTCTTCATACCCGAGATGAAGTTATCGATGAGAAAGAATTAATTGTGCTACTAGGTGATACCATAGTGGATCTCGACATCAAGAAGTTCATGAGTCAACAAGGATCTTCCATCGCCATCCAGAAGGTTAATGATCCGAGGCAATTTGGTGTAGTTGAAGAAGGGGCTAACAATAAGATTATCAGAGCGGTTGAAAAACCGTCAATTCCCAAATCAAACTTGGCAATTGTAGGTTTATACAAATTCACAAACGTTCCTGAACTATTTAAGGCATTAGAGGCTGTAAAGGCTGAAACCGAAGAGGATGGCTCCGAAGTTCATCTTACTAATGGGATGATGAAAATGATTGAAAATGGAGTGAGCTTTACGTCCTATGAAGTAGACAACTGGTATGACTGCGGGAAGAAAGAAATATTACTTGAGACTAACAAGGTATTACTAGCTCGCAATGTGAATGACGTCGGTACGCAATTTGTGTTTGATCACAGTATTATCATTCCACCAGTGGTATTTGGGAAGTCGTGCTCATTTGAGAATGCGATCATTGGCCCTAATGTCACCCTCGGAGACAATGTCAAGATTTCTAATTCTCTTCTTAAGAACTCTATTTTAGGGGACTATGTAGAAATTAAGGGTGCTGTTCTCACTGATTCAGTAATAGGAAATGACGCCATAATCAAAGGCTTATCTCAGAGCCTGAACATAGGAGATAATAACGAGATTGATTTTACGAAGTGATGTGGAGCCTATTAGGCCTCTATGATACTCTGAATAACTTTAAAACCTCCTCCCGATAACTAGCCCCAATAGGAATTTTCTCTTTCCCTATATGTACCATGTTTCCTTCAAGGGTAGAGGCCTTTGCTTTCGAAATAATATAAGACTTATGAACTCTAAGAAACTGGCTTTGGGGTAAGTCTACTTCCAGCTTTTTTAGAGAGCCGAGAGATAGAATACGATCTTTAGACGTATAGTAAGCCACATATTCTCGCATACTCTGTATATACTGAATATCGTCATAAGAAATACGATAAATCTTATGTTCTGACTTCACTAAAATGTAACTCTTCTCTGTAGTGGGGTTTTCATATTGACTAGTTAATTCACTTGACTCTCTGTATTTAAATCTTAATATATCACTCGCCTTGTTAACTGC
>CAZAXY010000189.1:0-5091 GCA_964489125.1 uncultured Saprospiraceae bacterium | reverse complement strand
CCTCCCTTCACATTAAATGAGAATCGCCCAGGCTTATATCCCCGGATTTTTGACTCTGGCAAGTCGGAGAATAATCTTCTGATCGGATCAAAAAGCTTGGTATATGTCGCCGGATTCGATCGGGGTGTTCGCCCAATTGCTGATTGATCAATCTCAATGACTTTATCGATATGATCCATTCCTTCAATCGACCCATAAGGCAGCGGCCGTTGACTACTCTTATAAAAGTGTGCTCTAAGGATTGGATAGAGTGTGCCATTGATCAATGATGACTTGCCGCTTCCTGACACCCCTGTAACACAGGTAAAAGTGCCTAGCGGTATAGTTAGTTTCTTACCCTTCAAGTTATGTCCTATGGCTCCCTCAAGTACCAGCTTCTCACCATTTCCTTTGCGTGGTTTTTTATTGAATGGGATCACCTCACGTTGAGAAAGGTAAGAGGCCGTGATGCCTTCTTTCCCTTTAAATTCCGAAGGACTTCCTTGATTGATGACATCACCACCATTCACTCCGGCGCCAGGCCCTAAGTCAATCAGGTAGTCCGACGCCAGCATGATGTCTTTGTCGTGTTCTACGACTATGACGGTATTCCCTATCTCTGATAGATCCTTTAGTGATTTGATCAATCGCTGATTGTCTCGCTGATGCAATCCGATGCTCGGCTCATCCATCACATAGGTGATACCAGTCAGCTGGGAACCTATCTGAGTAGCAAGGCGAGTACGTTGAGACTCTCCTCCCGATAATGTCCTTGTAGGGCGATGCAAACTGAGATAATCGAGACCAACCTGCAATAAGAAATCTAATCGATACTTGATTTCCTTGATAACATCCTTGGCGATGGTCTTCTGACGATCGTCTAGATGATCATTGACCGTAGCAAACCATTCGCTCAATTCAGACAAGTCCATTACTGCCAGCTCGCCAATATGCTTGCTTGCCAGTTTAAAATGACGTGATGCTTTCTTAAGTCGATATCCTTCGCACTCCGAGCATGTTACAATAGTCAGAAAGTCTGACGCCCAGTTTCTGATCTTCTCCGAGCTAGTGTCTTTATACCATCGTTGTAGCATAGTGATCAGCCCATCCTCGAGAATGTTATGGTTATAATCTGATAGCGTTCTTTTTTCCTTGATCGCCTTATCTATTTTACCATTCATGATAATATTCATCGCCTTATCAGGAATATCCTTGATCGGAGTTGAAAGCGTAAACTTGTGTTCTCTGGCAAGCTTGCGGAGTTGTTTAAAGGTTGTGTTCTCCCGTGCTTCACCTATTGGTATAATGCCACCTTTGTTTATCGTATTGGAATCATCAGGAATAACTTTTTCTAAATCCACTTCATTGAGCTGCCCTAATCCATTACAATGTGGACAGGATCCGTATGGGCTATTAAATGAAAAAGTGTTAGGTGATGGCTCTTCATAAGAAATACCTGTGTCAGGGCACATCAACTGATTACTATATGGCTGCACTTCGTCTGTATCTACATCATAGATCTGAACGAAATTATCACTCAGTTTAAAGGCTACTGCAAGCGAAGAAGCAATGCGTTCTCGCTTGGCTGTCTCAATCTTAATGCGGTCCACGACTATCTCTATGTCGTGAGTCTTATAGCGATCTACCTGCATACCTGGTATGAGATCCTTGATTTCACCATCAATGCGGACTTTCGTATATCCCTTCTTACGCATCTGTTCGAAAAGCTCTCGATAGTGCCCTTTACGAGCACGGATCAGTGGTGCGAGGATCATGATCTTCTTGCCGTCATAATCCGACAAGAGCTTCTGGATAATTTTCTCTTCAGAGTACTTTACCATCCGCTTACCCGTATTGTAGGAGTAAGCTTCACCTATTCTAGCATATAGCAATCTTAAGAAGTCATATATCTCAGTTGTAGTGCCCACTGTAGACCGTGGATTCCATCCTGTCGTCTTTTGTTCGATAGAGATGACTGGACTGAGCCCTTCTATTTTCTCGACATCTGGTCGATCCATCTTACCAAGAAACTGCCTGGCATAGGATGAGAAAGTCTCGAGATAGCGACGCTGACCCTCCGCATATATGGTGTCAAATGCGAGAGAAGACTTCCCACTACCACTTATGCCAGTAATCACTACCAACTTATTTCTAGGGATCTCTACATCTATATCCTTAAGATTATGCTCTCGAGCACCTATTACGCTTATATGCTGTTCTTCCACCGAGTCTGTTATAGTCTCTTAATCAATTCACTCACCAGAGGGGTAATCTTCTGCTCCACCTTTTCTGCAACATCTATCACCTCCTGATGGGTTACCTTTTTAATGGCAGATATTGGGAAACATTTATTCGTAACAGCCGTAAGCACACAAGATGATAATCCCATGTGTCTGGCTATTAATATTTCGGGGATCGTAGACATGCCTACAACAGTAGCACCTATGATATGTAAGTAATTATACTCTGCCTTAGTTTCAAGATTTGGTCCCGGTAGTCCGCCATATACGCTATCATGTAAGGTGATACCATGTTCTTCTGCAATTTTATGGCACAGTTCTATGATCATGGGATCATAAGCATCCGTCATATCTGGAAATCTTGGGCCTAATCGTTCGTCATTGTGGCCCAATAACGGATTATCATAGTGCAAGTTGATATGATCATTGACAACAGTTATATCTCCAGCCTCATAATCTTCATGAATACCTCCTACGGCACTGGCTATCACTAAATGCTTAGCTCCTAAAAACTTAAACACTCTAATCGGCAAGGTCACCTCCTTCATGCTATAACCTTCATAATAATGGTATCGCCCATTTTGGGCAATGACCTTCTTTCCATTTAGACTCCCATAGACCAATTGACCCTTGTGTCCTTTGACGGTTACTGGAGGGAAATGAGGAATGTTCTCATATGCTATTACATGCTCTACATCGATATGTTTAACCAAGTTGCCCAGGCCTGTCCCCAGCACTATAGCGACATCGGCCTTATCGTTAATAATGGCATTTATGTATGCAGTAGATTCTTGGATTTGATCATAGTATTGATCCGTCATTATGGCTCACTTTCAGATTGTATCACGATATACTCCACAAAATTAAGCTTATCAAGTAAAGTAGCTGCTTTATTGAATGTTCAGTTCACATATTAAATACCCGTTGTATGCCCTAAAAGCCCTATATTCGCACACGATTTGAAGGAAGGGAACTGAGATGTTCCCTTTTTTTAATAAAACTATATCGATGATAGAAAAGCTATTGTCAGATGCACTGACTACTAAATTTACCGAAGAAGAGTATGAAGACTACTATTTGGTAGACATCGTAGTTAAGAAGAATGATAAGGTTGAAGTCTATATCGACTCGGACACCACACTCAATATCAGAAACTGTCAACGTATCAGTCGACACCTAGAGCATCTGATTGAAGAGAATGGGTGGCTTGGAGAGAAGTATACACTCGATGTGTCTTCCCCAGGAGTTGATAGACCGCTGAAACTGCATCGCCAATACAAGAAAAATATTGGTAGGAGGATAAGAGTGATATCTGATGAAGACGAAACCATTGAAGGTCGGCTGACGGCGGTTTCAGAAACCTCAATCACCTTGATCATAAAGCAAAAGAAGAAAGAAGAGGAGCTAATACTCTTAAAAGATAAAATTAAAAAAGCCAAAATACTCGTAAGTTTTAAATAAAGCTGGATGAACTTAATTGAGACATTTTCAGAGTTTAAAGCGGGCAAGAATATTGATCGCCCGACAATGGTAAGAGTACTGGAAGATGTATTCAGAACCCTTATTAAGAAGAAATATGGCACTGACGATAATTTTGACGTCATTGTAAACACCACTAATGGTGACCTTGAGATCTGGCGAGTACGTGAGATTGTACCAGATGGTGAGGTAACAGATGATCGCGCTCAAGTATCTATTACAGACGCTTTAGAAATTGACGAAGACTACGAGATCGGCGAAGAGTGCTACCAAGAATTAGAACTTGCGGAGTTCGGTAGAAGGTCAGTTATGGCGGCGAGACAAACCTTGATTTCAAGGATAATGGAGCTCGAAAAAGACGAAATATTCAAAAGATACTCTGATCGTGTTGGTGATATAGTCGTTGGTGAAGTTCACCAAATTCTCAAGCGAGAGATGCTAATCATTGACGATGCCACCAATAACGAGCTTGTATTGCCGCGCAATGAAATGATCAAGGGAGACTTCTTTAGAAAAGGAGATATGGTCCGTGGAATCATCAAGCGAGTTGATATGAGAAACAACAATCCTGCGGTTATTGTATCTCGAACAGATAATAACTTCCTCGCCAAACTTATGGAGCAAGAGGTTCCTGAGATTGAAGACGGATTGATCACTATTAAGAAGATTGTCAGAATTCCTGGTGAAAGAGCCAAAGTTGCAGTGGAGTCGTATGACGACCGCATCGATCCAGTTGGAGCATGTGTAGGAATGAAAGGTAGCAGGATACATGGTATAGTCCGTGAGCTCAAAAATGAGAACATCGATATCGTGAATTACACCAATAATATCAATCTCTTCATTCAGAGGTCTTTGACACCAGCTAAGGTTACTAGCATCAAGTTAGATGATGAGTCTAAGACTGCAGCAGTATTCTTGAAGCCAGATCAAGTATCCCTTGCAATTGGTAGAGGTGGTAGCAATATCAAGTTGGCCAGTAAGTTAACAGAATTTGAGATAGATGTGTACAGAGATACAGATGAAGAAATCGACGATGTAGACTTAGATGAGTTTACTGATGAGATAGAAGAGTGGATCATTGATTCCCTTAAGTCTATAGGCTGTGATACAGCGAGGAGTGTATTACATTTGAGCAAAGAGGAGCTTATCAGAAGAACTGATCTCGAGGAAGAGACGATTTCTGATGTGTTGAAGATATTAAGTGAGGAGTTTGAAGATTAATTAAGAGGCGAAGAGAAAGGAAAAACTTTAGAGTTATATATGGCGAAGAGGCTAGTTAAGGTTGCCAAGGAATTGAATGTGGGTACTTCTACGATAGTAGAATACTTGGTGAATAATGGGTTTGAGATAGATAACAAACCTACTGCTAAGGTATCTGATGAGATGTACGCTA
>CAZAXY010000188.1:0-5227 GCA_964489125.1 uncultured Saprospiraceae bacterium | reverse complement strand
TATTTTAAAGTTTGTCAATCCTTACTTGTAACTCTCAAACTAAATACTCGATACTTCCTTTTTATTCAGATATTTGCGCCCTTAATAAGTGATTATGGCCAAGTATCCAGAATATAAAGGATTAGACTTACCAGAGATAGACCGCAGCATACTAGCCTTTTGGGAAGCAGAAGAGATTTTTCAAAAGAGTATTACTGAGCGTCCCGAGGACAATCCATTCGTATTCTACGAAGGTCCTCCATCGGCCAATGGCAAGCCAGGAATACATCATGTCATGGCACGTACTGTCAAAGATCTATTCTGTCGCTTCCATACTATGAAAGGCCAGCGTGTAGAGCGCAAGGGCGGTTGGGATACACATGGACTACCCGTAGAACTTAAGGTGGAAAAAGAACTTGGCATCACTAAGGACGACATAGGCACAAAGATCTCTATAGAAGACTATAATAAGGAGTGTCGATTAGCTGTCATGAAGTTTAAAGAGCTTTGGGATGACCTCACAAAGAAGATGGGATACTGGGCAGATCTAGACAACCCATACATCACATTTGAAAACGACTACATAGAATCTGTCTGGCATTTGCTCAAGACCCTCTATGACAATGATCTAATCTATAAGGGGTATACTATTCAACCTTACTCTCCTGCAGCAGGAACAGGCTTAAGTTCTCACGAACTCAATATGCCTGGAGCTTATCAGGATGTTAAGGACACTTCTGCAGTAGCACAATTCAAGTTGATTAGAAACGAACAATCTGAGTTTCTATATACTGATAAGGGTGCTGGCGATGTATACATCCTAGCATGGACCACAACACCGTGGACGTTACCTTCTAATACTGCACTAGCAGTGGGTAAGAAGATCACCTATGTTAAGATCAAGACCTATAATCCTTATACCAAGCTAGCTGTTAATCTGATCTTGGCAGAGGACCTCCTAAGTAAATGGTTTAAGGCAGAACAAGCCGAGGCTGATTATGATAGCTATACACCCGACCAGAAACTCATCCCATATGTAGTCATCGACAAATTTAGCGGCGCTAAACTTGAGAACTTGAGATATGAGCAACTGCTCCCATATTTACAGCCAGAAGAAGGAGATGCTTTCAAGGTAATCATGGGAGACTTCGTAAGTACTTCTGATGGTACGGGGATAGTACATATTGCCCCTTCCTTTGGTGCAGACGATATGAGAGTCGGCAAGAAATATGGTATGGGTTCATTAACTCTCGTGGATAAACAAGGAAAGTTCATTGATGAGGTCACAGATTTTGCTGGACGCTATGTTAAGAATTATAAAGATGAAGAAGACTACCGCAGTGTAGATATTGACATATCGATCAAACTTAAGGAGGATAATAAAGCCTTTAACGTACAGAAGTATCAGCATAACTATCCGCACTGTTGGCGTACAGACAAGCCGATATTGTATTATCCACTGGATAGCTGGTTTATCAAGGCCTCAGCTCGACGTGAGCGGATGGTAGAACTAAACAATACCATCAATTGGAAGCCAAGCCATACCGGGGAGAAGCGCTTTGGCAATTGGTTAGAGAATCTCCAAGATTGGAATCTATCTCGTAGTCGATACTGGGGCATACCGCTACCGATTTGGCGTACCGCCGATGGCGCTGCTGAGAAGTGTATTGGTTCTGTGGCACAGCTGGCTGATGAGATCAAGAAGGCCAATGACAAACTCGGACTCTCACAAGAGGTGCCTCAAGATCTTCATAAGCCATATATCGATGATATCACATTAGTATCGGACACAGGAGAAGAGATGAAGCGTGAGGCAGATCTCATTGATGTGTGGTTTGATTCTGGATCTATGCCCTATGCGCAATGGCACCATCCGATGGAAAACCAAGAGATATTTAAGCGCAGTTTCCCTGCTGATTTTATCAGCGAGGGTGTAGATCAGACTCGTGGGTGGTTTTACTCCTTACATGCCATTGGATCAATGGTGATGGACAGTGTAGCCTTTAAAAATGTGGTTTCTACAGGACTCGTGCTCGATAAGAATGGTGTCAAGATGTCAAAGAGGTTAGGTAATGTGGTTGACCCATTTGAAACGCTGGCTAGCTACGGTGCAGATCCAACTAGGTGGTATCTGATGACCAATGCGCAACCTTGGGACAACCTGAAGTTCGATATCTCTGGTGTTGAAGAAGTCAAGCGTAAGTTCTTCGGCACATTATACAACACTTACTCATTCTTTGCGCTTTACGCCAACATAGACAGCTTTGCTTACAGTGAAGAAAGAATACCACTTGAGGAGAGAACTGAAATCGACAGATGGGTGATATCATTACTCAACACACTTATTAAGGAAGTTGATACAGAATATGCCGATTATGAACCGACCAATGCTGGCCGAAAGATTCAGTCATTTGTTGAGGACCACCTGAGTAACTGGTATGTACGACTATGTCGTCGTCGCTTCTGGAAGGGCGAGTATACCGCTGACAAGATTGCTGCATATCAGACCTTATATGAGTGTCTTGCAACGATTTCAAAATTAATGGCGCCATTGGCACCATTCTTTGCGGATTGGATGTACAGAAATCTCAATGTAACCACCGGCAAAGAGAACCATGTCAGCGTTCATCTTGCGCTTTTAGATGAGCCCGAAACTGCAGCAATAGATAAAGAACTGGAACAGCGGATGGACTATGCACAGCGGATATCTTCACTGGTGCTATCCTTACGTAAGAAGGAACGACTCCGTGTCAGACAGCCGCTCCAGAAAGTGTTGCTTCCTATCCTCGACAATTCCTTCAAGGATCAAGTAGAGCAAGTCAAAGACTTAATACTATCAGAGGTGAATATCAAAGAGATTGAATATCTCGAAGACACGGCTGGATTCATTAAAAAGAAGATCAAACCAAACTTTAAAACGTTAGGTCGAAAGCTGGGCAAAGACATGAAATCGGCTGCTCAGGTTATCAACTCACTCAGTCAAGAGGATATAGACCAAATTGAAAAGACAGAAAGTTATGCGCTAAGCATTGGAGATGTTCAATATGATTTAACCACTGAAGATTTTCAAATTAGCGCCGACGACATTCCAGGATGGCAAGTAGCTTCGGATCGAGAGATCACGGTAGCCTTAGATATTACACTCACGGATGAACTAAAGAAAGAAGGGATCGCCAGAGAGTTGATTAATCGAATACAGAATATTCGTAAGTCTAGCGACTTTGAGGTCACTGATAGGATTAATATAGTTATGATGTCACATAGTGAAATCGCCGACTCTCTTGAGTCTTACTCAGATTATATTGCTGCAGAAGTCCTAGCTAATAGTATAAACTTACAAGAAGATCTGGAGGGAGAGTATATCGATATAACCGAGGGAATATCAACAATAATTAAGGTGGTTAAAGTTTGATTACATGATGATGTCCCAATCCTTTACACGCCCTATTGGAGCTGGGAGATTGGTCTCATCTAACATTTGGCGTATATCTATTTCAATACCTCTTGCCATAGAGGTAATTGGAACGTCATTATATAGCCCTTCGAAAGGATTCTCACTATAGTCTCCGATCATTTCCATAACCCAAAAGACCCAAGAACAAACAACAGAAAATGGAATTGCAATCCATAGCATATTCATCGATTCAAACTCATGAAAAATGTCAATCATCCCTAATGGGAGAATCAAAACAAATATGGTCGTAAAGAAAAAATTTACGGAAGCATATTGTCTAGGAAATGGGAAGTTCTTAATTCGTTCAGCCTTGCCTTGTAGTGTATACAATTCGGTTATCATTGACTGCAGTTCAAGGTGTCTAAAATGCTCAATGATACCTTCATTCCTCAGAGTCATCATATCCTTGGATTGAACACTTAGCAGGTGGGATGACTTGTTGCCTTTGGTTATGATATAATCATGATCTTCTACTGATATGTATGGTTTGAGTTGATTATAAAGGTTTTCATTAAATCCAACACCGAGCATTTCTCTCACTTCATTATCCTTGTCAGACTGGTGTTCCCAATTTTTTGATTTTCTCAACTCATATGTCAAGCAATGTAACCAGGCAACATGCCGATGCACCAGTTTCTTTCTTATTTCACTTAGCTCCTCTTCAGATTTTGGATCCTTTGTCTCTGAATTGTTGACGAAGTCTCGGATCATAACGGTAATTGATCTCGATGCATTGACCATACCTCCCCATATCTTCCTTGCTTCCCATAATCTATCATAGGAGGAATTATTCTTAAAACCCAAATAGAAGGCAACAGCAATACCAATGAGTGAAATTGGCTGCCATGGCAGATGCAACCATTCGAAGCCTATTAATTCATGTACAACTATGATCAGAGTATCATAAATCACAAAAAACATGAGTGGTCTAGAGCTCCATTTTAAAATCTGAAAAATAGTATATCTCTTTCCAACATGCATTTAATAGACTTTTTTAGTTGATAAATGATTAAATCAGAAGTTATTCTCTGATCTTCGTTGATCTTTGACGATCAACATCTCTTGATAAAATGGAGCTTTCTGCAGTTTCTTCTCGACTGCTTTAATCTTTTTATCATCTCCCTGCGCCTCTAAGATTGCGATGTGATTCTCATAATACTTCACATCGATCGGATAATACTCATAGGCTTGCTCTGCCCACATTTCTGCTTTCTGCAATAAGCGTGGATCTTCATAAAAAGCATAAAAATCACTGCTGATCTCTAACAGTTGATTAGCGATAGATTGGCTGATATTATAGATGCGGCTAAGGGAGTCTAGATTAGGCGTTTGGCTGTGATCATTGAACTCCTCTTCACTATTATACTGAGTTCTCAGCTCCTCAAATTCCTTAAATCGCTCCTCATCAAGGCGGTGTATTTTTTCTGGAGTACTGGCAGTAATATGTTTATCGACATATCCGATCGTATGTTCGGCATATCGATCTAAATCATTTCTCCTAAAGTAGCGATTATAATATCTATCAAGATCACGGTCATATACATCGCCGAGTTCCATCTGGAGCTGTACCGTGTGCTCAAACAATAAAAAGTCTCCAGTGTCAATTGACTTCTGCAGTCGTTGATCCATCAGAGACTTCATCTCGTTGCGCCACTTGATCTTCTTACGTCCGATGCGATCATGCAGGACTACGGACGGCAGGAACTGCCCCACCATAGGAGCAATCAGCTTATAAGTATCATCACTAAACTCACTCAATTGATCCATCGTCAATTCCAAGGTTTCATCAGTAAT
>CAZAXY010000187.1:0-5227 GCA_964489125.1 uncultured Saprospiraceae bacterium | reverse complement strand
ATTTTGTCTTAAGCTACAGCTTTTTATTCGTTAGACATTATCACAGAAACAGCAAGTTGTGATTACAATATCTCTAGCAGCTCAGCAATCCTATCGCACTTTCTGAAGCATGCATGCTTAACCTCGCCATCCACTCGTTCGTGCTCCCAAGTGGTATCAAAAGGTATATGAATGCCATAACCCTTTATTTCCAAAACAGGCAAGATGTCAGACTTAAGGGAATTACCGATCATCAGAAATTCCTCTGGAGTGATATTGAGTTGATTGATCAGTTTTAAGTATTTGTCAGGTGTCTTCTCTGAGAAGATCTCGATATGTTCAAAGTAATGTGCCAGGCCGGATTTCTCAAACTTACGCTCTTGATCAAGTAGGTCCCCTTTAGTGGCTGCGACTAAGCGATATCTGCCAGATAGAGCCTGGAGGACTTCCTCTACCCCATCGATCAAGTCGACAGGTTTGTTAAGCATGTCTCGACCGATTTGTAAAATTTGATCCAGCTCTTCTGAACTTAGGCTTCCTTCAGATATTATCAAAGCGGTTTCGAGCATCGACAACATAAAGGCTTTGATGCCGTACCCATATAAAGGCAGATTCCCGATCTCTCGAGCGAACAACTCTTTATGAGCATCATCGAAGGGCATGAATTCGGCCATGAGCTGGCAGAATTTCTCTTCGCCTTCTGTAAAGAAAGGCTCGTTTATCCAGAGTGTGTCGTCTGCATCAAAAGCGATAACTTTAATCTGGTCTATCATTATGTTTTGCTTCTTAAGAGCTTATATCTATAGGCGTCTCTCAGTGCCTCCCAACTGGCATGAATGATGTTGGGATCTGCTCCACATGTCCACCACGTATCGATGCCATCAGTAGACTTAACCATGACCTGAGTGATAGACTCTGTACCCTGATCAGTCTGGAGAATCCTCACCTTATAGTCTAATAGTCTTACCGTGTTGAGTGCAGGAAATTTCTCGCTAAAAGCTATTCTTGCCGCTGCATCAAGCGCACCAACAGGCCCTACTGATTCGGCGATGCTTGCCTGTACAGTATCTTCACCCTTGACTCTGAGTTTGACCACCGCCTCTGATATATTCTTATCCGTGTCGCGGACTACTTCCGAAATGATCCGATAACTCACTAGCTCAAATATGTCTTCATGACCCATGAATTCCTTATGAAGTAGGACATAAAATGAGCCATCGGCATTTTCAAACTCGTGGCCTTCATTTTCTAACTGTTTAATCTTGCTCAAGAATGCCCTCAACTTTGGTGACTTTTCGGGCACATGGACCCCCATAGCTTTAGCTTTCATGGCAATACTACTGCCTCCAGACATATCTGATAGCAAGATGCGCTGCGTATTGCCTACTGTCTCCGGCACGATATGTTCGTAGCTGCGAGCAACTTTCCTAGCCGCATTAGCGTGGACCCCTCCCTTATGGGCGAATGCACTTAATCCGATGAATGGTTCCTTCTTAGAGGGTCTGCGATTAGCCGCATAATCAAAGGCTAATGAGAACGTCCTCAGTTGATCCATATGATCCTGGCAATTGAGTTGATATCCCAACTTTAGGTGAAGATTGGGTATGATGGAGGTCAGGTTGGCATTCCCTACTCGTTCTCCAAATCCATTCATAGTTCCTTGCACCATCGTTGCACCAGCTTCTACACCCGCCAGCGATACGGCCACACCGATACCGCAATCATTGTGGCAGTGCATACCGATCTGCGCATCGGGCAGAAGCTCTTGGACTACGCTGACTATCTGTTGTATTTCTTTTACTTGAGTGCCGCCATTGGTATCACATAAGACTAAGAAATTAGCTCCGCCATTATAGGCTGCTCTCAGGGTACTTATGGCATACTCCGCATTGTCTTTATATCCATCAAAAAAATGCTCCGCATCATAAATCACCTCCTTGTCGTGCGACTTTAAAAATGCCACGGAATCTTGGATCATGGCTAAATTTTCCTCGGCCGTTGTTTTGAGCACTTCTGTAACATGTAGCAGCCAGGTCTTTCCGAAAATGGTCACAACTGGAGTCTGCGCCGCTAATAGAGTGAGTAGCTGCCCATCCTCATCAGCCTTGGTATTCGCACGTCGAGTGCATCCAAAGGCCGTAATCTTAGCCTGTTTAAACTGTACGCCTCGGACCTTCTCAAAGAATTCCATGTCTCTTGGATTGCTACCTGGCCATCCTCCTTCGATATAGTCAATACCAAAGTCATCCATAGCATGTGCTAATGCTACTTTATCTGTAGACGAAAAGCTTATGCCCTCACCCTGTGTACCATCTCTGAGGGTCGTATCGTATATCTGAATCTGCCTTCCCATGGCTAAATTTAGCGGCGCTGAATTTTTTCTGCCCTCGAAAATAAGCCGTAATTATCAATATTATCTCCTTATGTCTGATTCCTAAGCTGGCAAATACTTAATTTATTTTGTTCTTCCCCGGTACTCGTGATTTTCACCTAACCGAGCACCATCCTCAATACAAATGACTATTAATCACCATGTATTACATATAATTAATTTACTATATGTTGCACCTACGGGATATTGCAGCATTTTATATTGCATTTAATTTTATAAATAACTTTTTATTCTTTTGGAATATTGATATGAAGAATATATATTTACAGCGTGATCGATTACTTACCCAAGTTAAAAGATCATGTTCTTTGAAATTATTCTGGAATAGACGTGAGAGATGACTCGATGAATACTTGTTGGGGCATTTGAGTTCAAACTCTGATCAGACGGATTCCATTATATAGCTTGTGGGGAAACCCAAAAGGGAAATAGTGGTAAGAGGGCTGAGGAACGAACGCAATAATAGAAGGTATAATATGATTAGTCCGTGGAAAATGTGAAATCTTAAACCTGAGAATGAACATTGAAACAAACAAAAATGTCATAATCTCAAATCGGAGCAAGGAGTAATATCGAGCTCAGATAGAGAATAAAAAACATTAAAGACCGATCATGAACACAAAGGAAGAGGGATGAGACCAATAGGTGTTATCCCTCTTTTAGTTGGTACATATCATTTGTACCTATTTTCTGGTGACCACAAGATCCCTATTTCCTTAATTTTGTCGGGCATGTCAAGATTCATAGCACCTATATATATACTGCTCTCTATTACATCCATTAGCGCACAATTACCAGATGGCTTTGTGTATCTATCTGACATTGCGCCTTCTATCAAGCAAGAAGTACGGTATGCAGGAAGCGATAATTTTGTCGGGCGGCCCATTGAAGGTTATTTGTCAGAGACGATAATTCTCTCCATACGAGCTGCCAGAGCATTAGTCAATGTTCAGAAAGAACTTCAAGAGGCTAACTTAGGGCTGAAAGTATACGACGCTTACCGACCCCAGAGAGCAGTAGACAATTTCGTCAGTTGGTCTCGCAGCGCCTCGGACACCCTAATGAAACGTCAGTACTATCCCAATATACCTAAGAGCGAGTTATTCAAGCGAGGATTCATCGCCTCCAAGTCCGGTCATACACGAGGCAGCACAGTTGATCTAACACTGATCGATCTGAATACAGGAGTAGAATGCGATATGGGCGGGCCTTATGACTTTTTTGGGCCACTATCTCATCACAATTACGAGAATCTCAGTAGAGAACAACAGGCTAACCGCAAATTTCTAAAAACTATCATGTCGAATCATGGCTTTCGCGCATATTCCAAGGAATGGTGGCATTACACCCTAAGAGGCGAACCGTACCCTGATTCCTATTTTAATTTTGAAGTGTGCGAAACTTGACGTACCTCTGAGTGTTCTTTGGCATCTGTTATAAACCCTCAAGAGATGGTATTCATATCAGTCAATGCCGAATGCGTTATTGACAATTTAGTATGGCACTTCTTCGATTAAGAGCACATGGCGTACTAAAATCTTCAACTATCACCTGGGGTTTAAACGCGTCTATTGTGTCTCGCTATTAGGTCCCGAAAGGAAGATCTATAACTAGAGAACTATCAATAGTCCAAATCTTAACACCAACTAATAAAATATATGAAAAAGGCTAAGTATGTTATTGAAAATAGAGAGTATGGAGAAAATTCTACTGCTGAAGAAATCAATGCCCTACAAGAGCAAGTGTTCCTATACGACCCAAACATAGTCTACTATAAAGAAATCAAAATTGTAACACCCTTTTCGGTACGTACTCTTTTTGATAAGTCAGAAGAACTAATCTCCAGCATTAATGGCGAGGCAGGAATTATAATGGACTTGCGACGAGCTCAAGTACCTAGCGCAAAAACCAGAAGAGCAATAAACCAAAGATTTACTAAGATCACAGAATCTGTGAGGCATTGCAGTTTTTATTTAGGAGGGAACATCCTGATCCGAGGTGCAGCAAGATTTGTGATGCATCAGACTAGTCTACAATCATTCTCCATACATAAAGAATTAGATGATGCCATTAAAGCTATTAATGATAGATTAAAGAGATCATAATGACGAGCGAGAAAATTGAAATAAGTAGAAACTTCGAACCGCTTGAACGAAAGCTATACTACGAAGACTCCTCTCCATCTGAAATTAAGGCACTCAAAAGTCGATTGTTTCTTTATAAACCGAATATTCTGTATTATAGAGAAGTTCCTCTACAATCAGAATTCTCAGTGCAATTATTCTTTAGTGAGATTACTAAGCATCTAAAGCATATGAAAAATGCTGGTGTGCTCGTCGATCTTAGAGAGTCGGAAATGCCTAATCCTAAAATTAGAAGATTGATAAATAAAGGCTTTGTTGATATAAATAAATATATTGATCACGTGGCATATTGTATAGGAGGAAATCTAATCATTAAAATCGCAGCTCGATTTGTAATGCTCAACTCTAAATTAGACTCTTACTCTATCCACTCAACTATAGAGGCAGCCGAAGAAAGTTTGTACAAAAACATAATGAAGACTTAGAGTTAGTCTTTCAATAACAACCTTATATCCTAATATGCCCGACTATTTTCATGATCCAAATGAATCAAAAACTGAACCTCTCGATATCATATTGGAGCACATACTTCATATATCTAGTGGTAAGTGTCTTGTGACTGAACAAATGATATTAGAGGCCGAAGATCACCAACAACAACTCATTTTTTCGGGGCTAAAAATGCTTCATGATGATTTGGAAGAGTACAAAAAGGACTTTGCCCAAAAACTTGAAGCCGAACATCAACTTGAAATACTTAAAAACAAAAATG
>CAZAXY010000186.1:0-5229 GCA_964489125.1 uncultured Saprospiraceae bacterium | reverse complement strand
ATGAGCGACTAAACATGGAGAATCTCCCAGGTCTTCACTCACCATTCTACTATCCAGATATTGACAAGTCTCTTAAGACTGCAATTAAAGTGAATAGCGAAGCCATGATTGGACTGATGAAGAAATAAGTTGATGCATTCTTGACACAACAAGTTTTATACACGAAGTTTTTAGTAGAGGCATATTGTCTATAGTTATGCATACAGGTCATCAAGCAACCGATGGTAGAATTATGTCAAAAGTGCTTCCTTTTCCTATCTGGCTACTGACATTTATGATTCCTTTATTGAGTTTCACAAGCTCAAGAGCTATATGAAGACCAAGTCCTGTACCTCTCTCTCCATGAGTACCTTTTTTCGATTTATCCTTTGATAAGAGGAACAGGTTTTGCATGGTCTCCTGGCTCATTCCTTTACCAGAATCTTTGACCGTTATTTTTAGCTGATTTTGCGTGTCTTCAGCGGTCAATATTATTTCACCTCCATCATGAGTGAATTTTATCGCATTATCGATTAGATTTAATAACACGGTATACAAAGCATTTTTGTCACTCCACACTTCTTGATCCGCCCTCATCTTATTAGTGAAAGAAATATTCTTTGAATCCAATCTAGACGAGACTGTCCCTATTAGATCATCGGACAGTTCTTTCAGAGACACGATCTCTGGATCATAAGGCACCACCGATTTTTGAGTCAAGGCCCAATTGAGAAGATTATCAATATTTTTTTGCAGTCCATAACCATTAAATTCAATCTGTGCTCCGAGTTTATTTAAACCCTCAAAATCACGTTTTTGTAATAGGTAACTGACTTTTTTTGAGAGTCCATTAAAGGCGATGGCCGGTTTTCTAAGGTCATGGCCTATGATGGCAAAAATTTGATCTTTGATAGAATTAAGATTCTCGAGTTGTAATTTCTGTTTGCTTATGCTTCTATTCTTCTTTCGAACATAAAATAGTGATATCAAGCTAATAGCCGCTATTAATCCTACTGCGACAGCGATGACTTTTGAACGCTCATTTTGCGTTTTTAAGAGCGCTTCTTCTTTGGCTTGTTGGACAGCTATATTCTTCTTCTCTAACTCAAACTCAAAGTCCTTAGTCTTTTGGGTCAGGAGTCGGATGTTATCAGCTATATTTAAGCTATCCGTAAATGCTTCATACTTACGACCGTATTTTAGTGATTCTTTAAACTGTCCCAAGGCTTCATAACTCCTTGACAAGATTTTGGCAAGAGCACTCGCGCTATCATACTCTCTTTGATACTCGTAATTTTCAATACTCTTCAACCCATGACTTATCGTGGTTTTGTAATCTAGTTTATTAAAACTCAACTTAGCCTTGAGGAAATTTAATTTATCCTGATCACTCTTAGCTGTAGGCGTTTTATTCTTGAATCTTTGAATTGCCACTTCGGCGTTGCTGTACTCCCCATTAATGTAATGAACATCTGCCAAGGTCAAGTATAACCCATCAGTAAGGTTTGATTGATCACTATTCTCAGAGGTTATCTGAATTGCATTTTCAATGGTATGGATAGCCCCTGACATATCATTCATTTGAATCTGTATCTCAGCTTTAGTGTTGGAGAACTCATAAATACCCAGCAATCTTTCGTCGCCATTTGTTTCTATGGCTTCATTTATAAATCTTAGGGCACTAGCATAGTCCGTATTAAGAAGGTAGATCTGGGCGATATTTTTCAGGACATCGCCTTTTAAGTTTCTATTTGTGATTTTCTCGGCAAGTTCATACCCTTTAAGACCATAATCTAATGCTTGATTTAAGTCGTACGAATCTTTGTAAATCTGTGATATAGCACTGTAAGATGTTAAATGATCGTAAGAATTGCCGTGATCCAATCTTATCTGAAGGACTCTTTTAGCCATGTCTATAGCATCATCATAATCTCCGCGCTTCGCATAAATTTCGGCCAAATTATTCATCGGTGGGGTTACTGCTGTAGGTTGACTTACTTGTTCAAAAAAAAACTTAGATTTTATAAAATAGCTCTCCGCCGAGTCAATTAAACTCTGTTGGTAAAACAATGCCCCCATATTGTTATGAGCACGAGCGTGTTGATAAATCAATGAATCATGTGTCGTACTATCAATTACAATTTTAAATATTTCTTTTGCTTCTGTAAAGTTCCCAATATCACAATTCATCACTCCTACTTTACATAAGTTATCATAAGAGGCAATCTTTTTCCCAATACCACCATAAGTGTCTGCCGCTTTTCTGAAATAGAAGGCTGCAGAATCTAATGCATTCTGCCCATAATGATAAATAGCGTAAGACTCATAGGTGAATGCCAGGCTATAAGCATCATCATGCAGTATGGCCTTCTCCTCAAGCTGAGATCTAAACTTAAAGTATAACTCTAAATCAGAGCCGTCTTCTGTGTTTAACACGAGTAATCTGAGTATATCCAATTGTTCTACGGGATCTATCGAAAGCTCTAACTCCTGGGTCAAGCTGTCTAGGTTCGCAGCCCACGCTGTACTCACTATTACGCTTAATGCTGAAAGCCAAAACCATTTTTTCATATAAATGGAAATTTTAGGTTCTAAGAATTATTGGCGCTAATCGAACTTGACCAATGTTTTTCTATCAGTTTTCTATTGCGGCGACTGATTGGTATATTTTGTCCATTAGTCAGGATAGCGATACTATCCTCTATATTTATACTATTCAGATAATTCAGGTTGATAATGTAACTCTGATGGCTCTTAAAGAACGAAAACCCTTCTAACATACTCAAAAGGTTCTTGAGAGAGTCTCTCATAATAAACTTGCTATCAGAGGTATAAATAATTACATACTCTCGATCGGATTGAATACAATAAATATCCTTCAGATCGACTTTGTAGAACAATTTCCCTTTTCTTATTAGTAGAGATTCATTCAGAAGGTTCAAGTTCTTGTCATCAGAAGATCGTGGTACATCCTTCAGACATGCCTCAATAGCACTTATCAAAGTGAGGTCATTAAGAGGCTTCACTAAGAATCCTATCATTCTCAGACCCTTAGCCCGCTCGTAGGTTTCAGTATCTTTATAAGAGGTGATAAAAAGTGTCGGGATATTCTTTCGCTGTATTAGCTCAGCGAGCTCCAGACCTGTCATTTCACCTTTAAGGTCTATATCCATCAGAATCGCATCTGGCGCTTTTCGCTGAATCAGTTCTCTTGCTTTCTCGGCACTATCAACTACAGCCTGTACATGGTATCCTAATTTTTCGACTAGCATCTGTAGATCCAGAGCAAACGAAAAATCATCTTCTACGATCAGTATTTTCAGCGCGAAATTCACTTGACTCATCAGAAATTATTGATTGTGATATGCATCAATTCTTAGCTAAGTTGTAGAGACGACTCTTGATCTATTCCACATAAAACTACTACTTAAATTCTTCTAACACTATGAGCCAATGTCTATCTGCCTAATCTAAACGACAATTGATCATTAATTGACTAATAGTATCCAGATTTTGCACTCAATTACCTCATCATTGTAATCTCGCTGCGTACTATTTTAATTTGATCATAAGAGATTGATAATCATATTTTTAACGCAAATATTCGCAACAGTATTGGCAGTTTTATTATGCGATTAGCGATCTCCGATGTACAGTAATAAGAAGCCGAGCCTTTTCTTTATTAATCCATCCATTACAACCTGTGTCCCTTGCCACTTTTAGGCATATTATGACCACTTATTGACACCACTCGTCCACGTGTTGACAACTGCTGAAATTAGAGATGCCTTCGCTCTATTATTGTGCTAGTAGAATTATTCACCTAACACAATTAATAAATCAGTTATGTCTATCACTCCTAGAGAAAGAGAGGTGCTCAAACTGGCCTCGAATGGGCTCAGCTCTAAGCAAATTGCTCACCAGATCTATCTAAGTCATTATACCGTCAATGACCATCTCAAAAGCCTAAAATCAAAAATGCAGGCCGCTAACGTCGCTCAACTTGTACGACGAGGATTTGAGACGGGGATACTCACATCACATAACTCTATCGCTAATCTATAATCATATTACAATGAATAAATACTACACCACATATACCTCCAGTACATTTATCTGGACAGTTGCCTTACTATTAATAGCAGGAAACATAACTGCCCAACAAGCCCCATTCGTCACGACATGGGTCACTGATAATCCTGGCAATTCTGGCGATACTGAGATTATCATTCCTACTAATCCTTCTTTGACCTATAACTACGAGGTTGATTGGGATTATGATGGCGTCACCTTTACCGCTGATGATACAGGAGTAACAGGAACTATCACGCACGACTATGGCGAGATTGATACCGTCACGGTTGCCATACGAGGAAACTTTCCTGCGATACGCTTTAATAGTACTAGTGATCGAGAGAAGATTATCAATATAGACGCTTGGGGTGAGATCGCTTGGGAGTCATTTAGAGGCGCTTTTAGTAGATGTAGTAATCTGAATTCAGACGCTACTGATATACCTGATCTTACTGGTGTTTTAGATATGACCAGTTGCTTTGCAAGATGCACTGTTTTTAACGGGGCTATTGGAGATTGGGATGTCAGCAATGTGACCAGTATGGCAGGAATGTTCTTTTTATCATTTGGCTTCAACCAACCCATCGGAGATTGGGACGTTAGCAATGTGACCGATATGGGCGCTATGTTCAATGGAGCAATCGCATTTAACCAACCCATCGGAGATTGGGACGTTGGCAATGTGACCGATATGGGCTCTATGTTACAAAGTACAACTGTTTTTAATCAACCCATCGGAGATTGGGATGTCAGTAATGTGACCGATATGGAACAAATGTTCGATCGGGCAAGTGTATTCAATCAACCCATCGGAGATTGGGATGTCAGCAATGTGACCGATATGGAACGAATGTTCCGCAATGCAAGAGAATTCAATCAACCCATCGGAGATTGGGATGTCAGTAATGTTACAAATATGTCCAACATATTCGCTTCTGCTTCAGCCTTCAATCAATCCATCGGAGATTGGGATATCAGTAATGTAGCCAATATGTCATCTATGCTCGACGATTCCGGATTATCTTTAGATTCACTTGATGCTACCCTCATAGGATGGAGCGAGCAGATGGTTCAATCCGATATACTCCTCGGCTTAGATGGTCTTGTGTACTGTGAGGCGGCGGATGCAATAACTACTCTAACGGACCCAGATGGGCCTAACTGGACGATATCAGG
>CAZAXY010000185.1:0-5377 GCA_964489125.1 uncultured Saprospiraceae bacterium | reverse complement strand
AGCTTTCTTCAAGATAGTAGGGTAGTCGATGATTCCAGTGCCGAGGTTACATGACGCTAATCTTTCGTCTCCAGCATCTTTCATCCTATCCTTTATGTGGCATAGCCTAAATCTGTTAGGATACTTGTCAAGATATTCTATTGGATCGACGCCAGCGGTAACCACCCAGTAGATATCCATCTCGTGCTCTACAAGATCGGGATCTGTATTGTCCATCAGATAATCTTGAGGAATCATCCCTGAAAATGGAATAAAAGAATATGCGTGATTGTGATAGCCAAATTTGATACCATTTGATTTACAGATTTCGCCACAGGCGTTAAACTTATCTGTAACCTCCTTCCATGCATCTACAGATTTTTGAGGCCCTATCCATGGACAGATGAGGTACTCCAGTCCTGCCTCGGCGGCATCAGCAGCTTTCTGTTCAAAGTTTTCATTGATATTACAATGGCTCGATACCATATCCAGACCGAGATCGCTGATATAAGACTTAAACTCCTTAGGAGTCTGTCCCCAGTAGATTCCTTGATCACCATCGAATCCTTCTAACTGATTAAAGCCATAACCTGCAAGCTCTTTAATAACTCCAAGTGGATCTGCCGGCAGAGCATCCTTAATCGTCCATAGCTGTATGCCAAATTTGTCCAAGCTTCCTTTAGGAGCCATTACCTCTTTAACTACATCAGCGGCATGCTGTTCCTTGCATCCAGGTAATAATAATGTTCCTAATGCCAAGGTACCTGCACCCTTCACAAAGGTTCTTCTATTCGATAAGCTTTTTATATTCATTTTCACACTTCTATGCGTTGAATGTAATCAAATAGGATGAAAAACATCCAAGCGATATAGCTATTTACTTACGAGTCTCATAAGAACAGGTTATTTGCCTTGTTCCTATGCTCGACATAGACTTGCTGAGGATAAATAGGGAGGTCGTATAATAGTAGATACATACACGGCGGTGGCGGTGTCTTGACCGTTACAGTATTGATTCGGAAGCTATTAGGAAACAATGGATAATATTTTTGAAATCGGTAGCGGTAAAAGCTATGTTTTTGGTACTAGCTCAAGAGAGTTCTTTCTTTAACAAAGAGACTATCTCTTATTGATGACTGGTAGGAATTCGATGACAACTAGGAGGTTAAATTCACTAGATCAATATTTTGATCAAAATGTCCTTAAACATTTTCATATCTCTACTCACATTTTCTTTTCTTTAGATGCTATATCCAAGACTTATGAATAAAATCACGTTCTTAATAATCATCTTAGGCTTCTGTTTAAGCCCCGAGCTGCCAATATATGGGCAGCATAATACTGACAATCCTGTAGAAAAATATTATAGCTCTCTCGAGTACCGATCGATCGGTCCATATAGAGGTGGTCGTTCCTGTGCAGTAACTGGAGTACCCGGCAAGCCTGATCTTTTTTACTTCGGCGCTGCTGGAGGCGGAGTTTGGAAAACTGCCGATGGTGGTCGATCGTGGGAGAATATCTCAGATGGTTTTTTTGGCGGATCGATTGGATCAATAGCGGTCGCACAATCTGATCCTAACGTGATCTATGTTGGAGGAGGTGAGAAAACTGTAAGAGGTAATGTATCCTATGGTTATGGCATATGGAAAACAATCGATGGTGGTAAGAACTGGACACATATAGGTCTTAAAGATAGCCGTCACGTATCTCGGATACGCATAGACCCGAACAATGCCGACATAGCCTATGCTGCTGTAATGGGCAATCTATATGCACCTCATGCCGAACGTGGCGTATTCAAAACTACCAATGGCGGTAAGACTTGGGACAAAGTGCTCTATATAAATGATGAAGTCGGCGTAGTAGATCTCGTCATCGACCCTAATAATCGCAGAAATCTATTTGCCAGCTCATGGAGGGTGAAGAGGACGCCATACAGTCTCGAGTCTGGTGGACAAGGTTCTGGCCTATGGAAGAGTACCGATAGTGGAGAAACGTGGACTGAGATTACTGGTAATGATGGTCTACCCGAAGGCACTTGGGGTATCTCCGGCATAGCAGTCTCACCTGTCAACAGTGACCGAATCTGGACAATTATAGAGAATGACAAAGGGGGAGTCTATAGGTCTGATGATGGTGGAGACTCATGGAAAAAAACAAATGACAGCCGAGCGCTGCGCCAGCGAGCCTGGTACTATACACGGATCTATGCCGATACTCATGACGCTGACAAGGTATATGTGGTTAATGTCGCCTATCATCGCAGTACGGATGGTGGTAGAACGTTCGAGCCATCTGTAGCGCCACATGGAGACCATCACGATTTATGGATAGCTCCTGAGGATCCTAATAGGATGATCATGGGAGATGATGGTGGTGCTCAAGTGACCTACGATGCCGGTGCCACATGGAGTACCTATCATAACCAGCCTACAGCACAATTCTATCGGGTGACTACGGATAATGCATTCCCCTATAGAATATATGCAGCACAGCAAGACAATAGTACTATAAGGATCAACCATAGATCGAGAGGTAGAGTTATCAATGAGAGTGATTGGGAGCGCACCGCTGGAGGAGAGTCAGCACACATCGCTGTAGATCCCGATGACAATGATATCGTATATGGGGGCAGTTATGGAGGTTATTTAACGAGGTTGGATCATAAGTTAGAAGTCAACCGAGCGATCAATGTATATCCAGACAACCCAATGGGTCATGGTGCCGAGGGGATGAAGTATCGATTTCAGTGGAACTTCCCGATTTTCTTCTCACCACATGATAGCGAGAGACTTTATACGGGTTCTAATCATCTCCACCTAAGCACTAATGAAGGTCAGTCTTGGTCAATCATTAGCCCTGATCTGACTAGGGCAGAAGCCGAAAAACTCGGCCCTTCAGGTGGACCAATTACTAAGGATAATACTGGGGTGGAATACTATGCGACCATTTTTGCTGCGGCAGAATCACCAGCAGAGGAGGGAGTGATCTGGGCAGGATCCGATGATGGCCTATTGCATGTGTCACGAGATGGTGGTGACAATTGGACAGACGTTACGCCATCAGGTGCACCTAAATATTTGATGTACAATAGTGTTGATCCCGACCCGAGAAATGCAGGCACCTGTTATGTGGCAGGTACAATATACAAGGGCGGAGATTTTAGACCATATATATACAAGACAGATGATTATGGCGCTACTTGGCGCAAGATTACCAACGGTATTCCTGATGATCACTTTACAAGAGTAGTGCGGGTAGATCCTAATAAAGAAGGTATACTGTATGCAGGTACCGAGACCGGCATGTATATCAGCTATGATGATGGCCAGAGCTGGCATTCGTTTCAGTTAAATCTACCTATTGTCCCAATTACAGATCTTACCATCAAGAATAATAACTTGATTGTGGCAACACAAGGGCGCAGTCTATGGATAATTGATGATTTAACAGTTATCCATCAGGTGTTGGAGGAGCAATCAGATTTTGACTATGGACTTTATGCTCCAATGGACTCCTATCGATATGGTGGTGGACAAAGCCAAAATGCAAAAGGTGTGGGTCAAAATCACCCCTCTGGTGTAATGACTCATTTCTACTTATCTGAGTACGAGGAAGGACAGGATACTATAACATTGAGCTATGCCGACCCATCAGGTAAGGTGATCAAGTCCTATTCTACTCATGCCGATGACAAGGATCTAAAACTTAGTGAGCTCAAGTCAGGTGGTAACATGTTTAACTGGGATATGAAGTATGATGATGCTACAGACTTCGAAGGAATGGTGATGTGGTGGGGCTCAATGGCAGGAGCTAAAGCAGCACCAGGAAAGTATGGTGTAACGCTCACTGTCAATGGACGAGAAATGTCAGAAGAATTCACAATTTTAGGCGACCCAAGATTAGGATTATCAGATTCAGACTATCAAGCACAGTTCTCATTTATTAATGAGATCAACACTGCAGTAAGTGAGTCTCATGAAGCCATCATTGAAATCAGAGAGGTCAATGAACAGGTAAAGAAGTATGATGACATTATAGCCGATGATGAAGAGATCACTCAATTGATTAACGATATTGATAGCACGCTGCAATCAGTGGAGACGGGTCTATATCAAACTAAAAATCGCAGTCGTCAAGATCCACTCAATTTCCCGATTCGCCTAACTAATAAGTTAGCCCATCTTAACTCTCTGGCTCAGATCGGTGACTATCCACCAACTGACCAGGCAATAGAAGTTAAAGATGTATTGATGAAGGAGATTGATGCATTGCTTGAGGTCTACGATCAAGTGAAATCTCAATCAATACCTAAACTTAATGAGCTAATCAGAAAGCGTGCGCTTGATTATATAATTATAGATAACGGGGATGATGAGTGATTTAGATGAGTAGACGGACAAAATTAGTAGTATTAGTTTTTTGTGTCGTCAAGTTAATTCTTCATCTAATTGCTGATTCTAATTCTGGTTTTCAGGCAGACGAGTTACTACATATCGAAACTGGCAATAATCTAGCCTATGGTTATATGGAGTTTCCTCCCATGATTGGGGTATTGGCTTTCTTCCAAAATCTTTTTCTGTCTGAAAGTGTCTTCGTGCACCACATATTCGTTCACCTGGCAGCACTACTCATTCTATTCATAGTCGCTAAAATAACGATCGAATTGGGTGGTAAGGCGACCGCAGTTTTTCTGGCACTATTCTGCATTGTTGTAGCTCCTGGCTTCGGTCGTTCGCAGCAACTGTTTCAACCGGTTGTTTTCAGTCAGCTTTGCTGGGTACTGAACTTCTACTTTCTGACCAAATATGTAAAGTATCTGGAGCGCAAGGACTTATGGATGCTCACTATAAACATAGCACTTGCGTTCTTAACCAAATACGACGCAGTATTTTTCATTTTTGGAGTGTCATCGCTATTGTTTTTCAGCCGCACAAGACAAGCATTAATCGGACAACAGTTCTGGTGGAATGTGTTGGTTTTCATTCTTTTGATAAGCCCTAATCTTATCTGGCAGTATGTAAATGATTTTCCTGTCTTTGACATGTTTGATAGATTGTATGAAACTCAGTTGGATCAATTAAGTGCGATGGATGTCCTACAAGATTTGTTCGTAGCATTAAATCCAGTAACACTTCTTATCACTATGGCGGCATTCATCTTCATGCTTAAAGACACCGTGAATACCTACAGGCCACTTGCCGGATCGATATTCCTGTCTATTATGTTTTTATTTTTCAGTGACTCTAAAGCATATTACTTTTTTCCTGCGGTCCTTACAATTTTGCCTTTTGGAGGTATTGTTTGGGAGCAAATCATAGATAAAAGAGGCTGGCTGATGTATCCCCTTATAGTATGTCTCTCTATTGGGATTTTCTTAGTGCCATTTGGTATGCCA
>CAZAXY010000184.1:0-5426 GCA_964489125.1 uncultured Saprospiraceae bacterium | reverse complement strand
AGAATAAACCTATAGCCAATATTAATGCACAAAACAAGATTAGAATAAAGCGGAGCATATATTTCATTTTACTTGTTTTAGATTCAATGCAGACATCATCGCATACGTCGAGCAAATGCGTGTAGTAACTAAGTTGCGCGCCACTTCTTGAAGCCCCAAAAACCCATAATGAGCACCACCACAGCTAACAACCAAGGTCTGATAGCTGCCCCAAGCTGTGCTTGGAGCTTATTTTGAATTTCGTTGATGGGTTCGTAGTTGATCCCCATTTCGAGCACCCCATACTCTTCGGTATAGTCGGCATAATCACTAATTAATTCGGCAAACTTGGAAGGTTCCAGGACTGAGAGGTCTTTGGTCTCCCCAGGATCTAAATTCAAGTTATGCATGCGCCACTCGCCATCTCCATATGGTCTACCGTTTCTAACCAATTTATAATCGCCTTTATATAATGCTCCATGCCCTGCCGCCTCTATTCCTACCGCTTCATCATCCTGATACACTTGTTCTGAGGTCTGGCTAATCAACGGATATAGGCTTCTACCTGTCATAGGCCCTGCTGGTGCCACTTTAGGTTGTTGTATGCCTGCCATTGACAAGATGGTTGGAGTGATATCGGTCACTCTACAGAATGCTGATTGAGTCTCACCCAGTGGTATGCCAGGACCTGAAAATATCAAGGGTACTCGGAGTCCTCCCTCGCCAGCATAAAACTTAAAATAAGAACTCGGACCTGCGCAGGCACTGGCAAATTCTGGTCCGATGTAATTATATGATCCTTGTTCACCAAGTCTATCATAGTCTCTATGGTATCCTGCATACTTCAACCACAGTTGCATAGTTTTAACATCACCCGTTGAGCTTGCTTCTGGACCATTATCGGATGTAATGATAAATACCGTATTCTCATACTTTTCTTCTTGCTTGAGGTAGTCAATATACCTCCCGATATGCTCATCCATCGCCTCGAGCATTCCAGCATTGACTGCCATCGCCTTAGCCATAAAGCTCTGCTGCTCTTTATTTAGATCCTTCCATTGTTGTAGGCCTTCTGGCATATTACCCATTGGAGCGTCATGCGGTATAAGTCCAAGCGTTTTGGCTTTTTCAAATCTCTGTTTTTTGATGACATCCCAGCCTTGCTCATAGGTAGCAATATACTTATCGGTGTATCGCCTAGGAGCTTGTACGGGTATGTGAATGGCTTGAAAAGAAATGAATGAGAAAAATGGATCCTGTTTCTCCTCTTCTTCTTCCATAAATTGGATCATTTCATCCACTAAATTCTTAGAAGAATAGAAATCTTTTGGTAGATCTATCAGTGCTCCATCCTTATACCAAGGGGGTTTAGAAGTCTGTGTTGGGAGATAAGGTCTATGCTGATAATTATCAGCGCCAGAAGCGTCTAATATATAAGTACGGTCAAAACCTCGACGACTAGGCAAGTTGGATTCCGAATGTCCTAAATGCCATTTTCCAGTGATGTAAGTACGATATCCTATGCGTTTTAATCTGGTAGCAATAGTTTCGACTTTATCATTAAGTACTCCTTCATACCCTGGCCTAGAAGCATATTCGGGTGGTGTGAAAATAGGAAGGTTAGGCACTCCCGTCAGATGACTGTCGTATCCTGTCATCAACATAGCTCTCGAGGGAGCACACATAAGAGAGGCGCGATATTGAGTAAATAATGTGCCCTGCTGAGCTAAAGCATCAATATGTGGTGTATGGGCCTCCCCTCCGTAGATGCCAAAGTCTTGCAGGGCTGCATCGTCTACGAGTATGAGGACGATATTGGGAGGTAGCAAGTCTTTTACGTTTTCTATATTCTGCTGCGCCACAATAACAATGGAGCTGAATAAACAAATTACAATGCCTATTGCCTGTCTATATTCGATGAACATTGCCTGCTTCATTTTTTATTCTTCGGCTTCTTTTAACCATGTCAACTTCTTTTTAAACAATCCTGCTGAAACCGTAATATCAAGTTTGTCATCATTGGGAATTATTATAGCATCCAATGTCCGATCTCTTTTAACAGCATACAGTTTGCCCACCCAGTGTTGATTTTCCTTTGCGAAACCAATAAGAATGTCACTTCCAATTTTTGCTTTTGAATTGTCAGAAGATATAATCTTCCCGAACCACATTCCTTCCTTTTGATAGGTTTCTATTTTTGTATTTTCCTCTCCTGTCAACCAAATATCCGTCACCATATCTTGGGCAGATAGACTTATAGTTATCAGTGAGATTAAAACTGTTATGATGTGTTTATTCATGTTCTATATTCAAATCTTTTCGACTCATTGAATTCGCCAAAGGTATCTTCGACTCCGCTCAGGCACCGATAGCGAATACTTGAATGTTGTTTAAATTAGGACTCTGAGCGAAGTCTCTGAGTCATTCTGGCCAATAATCTGGTCTCGGAAATCCCGGAAATGTAATTCTAAATGTTTCTGCTCCGGCAAAATTAGGCGCCAATAGACGCTCTCTTTGGAATTCTCCAGATGCGCCAGCATATTTTCCCGTCCCTCCTAATATTATTCCTTTAAATACCTGTCCTTGTACACCCCATTCAAAAAACATAATGCCGTGGATGGAGTCTGTAATTGGCTCATGCCACTCCTTTGGATTTTTAGAAGAACGAAAAGCAAACGTGGCTGTTTGTTCTAAGATTATCTTGCGATCTAATTTGTCGCACTCCACAACACTGCGCAGATAAGCCTCTACTCTTTCTTTATCATTCTTTTGGGGGATTACTTTTCGATCAATGGTAGCGGCAAGAAAGTCACGAGACACATTAGTGAGAAATCGATTGGAAGCAGTAAAATTGCCGATGATCTTATCGGGATAGGCCGGTTCAAAATCATCATCAGAAATCATGTTTAGTCCCCCTGATGTCTTTGCAATAAAATCGGGATCATCAGGATCTAATTGTAATGGATGGTGGCAACATTTGTCTTCTTCAATAGTGCCTCCAGGATGTATCGGCCCACCGCCATGAGCAAGCAATCCATTGACTGGTAAGTTCTTGCCAACATAGCTCAGAGCACTTCTTGGTACTAACGAAGAAATAATAGGTAGTCGAGCTAATATGGTTTTCCTCTTAATGCTCGATAAAGCCATCTGTAACTTCCAATTATTGGTCTGACCAAATTTATTTGCGTCTGATATAGTATCTATGATTAAATCTTGTTCTGCCATCATACTTTAATTTAGTCGAGTATGGTTCGAGACGACTTTCTGTCGATAATAGCTAACATCTTTTGTGCTGTCTCGTGTCCTGAGTTTTGATTTTGGCCTGTGACGAATCGTCGCTCCTCGTCAACTACCGTAATCGTTTGAAATATATCCTGACTGCCAGAGTTAAACTTATAATTCACTCCTCGTTTTCTCAACTCAGTTTCAGGGTGTAGAGGAGTCACTGTTATGCCCAATTCTATCAACTGTTTATCCGTAACTCCAGTCATACTACGTCCAGTAATCAGGAAATTATCTAAGGTATCTTTGGCCTGGATGAGTCCTAATGCGCCGTGACATACGCTTCCTATGGTTGGTGTCTGTGCATAATAGGCTTCTGATATTTTCTGCCCTAAGACTTCTGATTGGCCTAAATCATAGGCTGCGCCCCATCCTCCTGCGAGCCAGATAGCATCATAGTCTGAGAAATCGATATCATCTATTTTGAGAGAGCTTTTTACCTTTTTTTGAAAATCCTCATCCTTCTGATAGCGTTTATCTGCATTCGACTTGATCATGAACAGGAAGGATTGTGGATCTACCGGGATCTCACCTCCCTTGATACTGGCTACATCAACCTCCATGCCTGCATCTTGAAATTCATAGTATGGCACAGTCATCTCTGAAGCAAATACTCCAGTCGGATCTCCTGTGGTTTCGCCGGGAGCATTCAATATTCCATGGCTGGTCGTTATCACTAAGGCTTTCTTGCCAGATAAATCATATTCTTGAGAATGCTTATAATCTGGATGTAAGCCAGCTTGATGCAGAATATTAGGTAACAAGAACATCAATGTGCCCAGAGTTGCTAAACCGATCACCAAGCCTGTTGCCACTTTCTTCCACAATGAGAAATGGGGGAATCGGTTTTTTATAAAGTAATAGGACGTAAATATGCCCAAGACTAAATGTAACATTGCCCCACCAGGATTAGCAAAAACACCGGCTAAAAAGCTCGAGAGCAGTCCGATGAATGCCGCCAAATTGAATATTAAAAAGGCACCCAGAAATGCCCGCACTAATGGCTCGCTATCAACATTGCGCCACACTTGAACAGCAAAGACTCCTAATCCCATCGCTGCAGCACCGTACATTCTCGCCATCGCCATATGGCTACTTGTTCCTTGAGCTAAATCAGGTACTACTTGAGGTGCGAAAAACATGATAACCCCGGCAAGTATTTCGATTAGTGCAGAAATAAATATAAATCTCTTCATGGCAGTCTATATATGATTGGCGAATGCTGATCGAAAAGAATCTACTACTACGGACACCGAGTCGACTGATTTGATATTGCCAACTCCTTTGCCAGCTTGCCAAAACTGAACATTATCATCAAAGGCAGTGCGGCTATAATTCTTAACACCCTTGCTCATCAGGTACATACGGGCATATTTCTTTAATTTCCGACGTCTCAGCATAAAATTGATGATCGGCCCAGTTCTTAAACCACCTTTCATGATATCCGCTGTTTTGATTACAGATGAATTGTTTCCAGCGATTTTATTCGTCCATACGATATCATCTTCATTAGCATCTACTATGGCTTGTTTATAACTATCAGTAACCTTGCACTCATGGGTAGCTAAAAATCGCGTCCCCATCTGTACTCCTGCGTAA
Source organism: uncultured Saprospiraceae bacterium (assembly GCA_964489125.1). GTDB lineage: Bacteria > Bacteroidota > Bacteroidia > Chitinophagales > Saprospiraceae > GYS-P2D. Next base: position 566 of record CAZAXY010000184.1, on the reverse strand, counting down.
CCCATAGCTAAGGCCTGTTGCAAATCATCAGTATCACCTATCCCTCCGGCACAGATGAGCGGAATGCCAATATCGTGGAGCTCTTCCATAAATTGTTCTGCAGACTGGATTCCTGTCTGTCCACCTCCTCTCCAGTTAATACAGTTGAGACCGTCGACACCAGCATCTCGCATTGCCAATGCTACCTTCTTATTAGGCACATCGTGATATACCTTAATGCCGTGTTGCTTGGCAATCTTGACAATCTCAGGAGGTTTGCCTAATGAAGTGAGGAAGAACTTCACACCTTCTTCAATGGAGATATCCATCCACTCTTTCATCTGCTCATGATACTTCTTATTGGCACCACCGAATATGGTAAAGTTGACGCCAAATGGCTTGTTCGTCAGTTTTTTAATTAGGCGTAAACCTTCTCTAAAATCATGACCATAAAGCGATGTCAAGGCTACTGGTTGCACCACACCAAAAGCTCCCGAATCGCTAACTGCCGCAATTAATTCTGGATTAGAGCCAGGATACATGGGGCCACAAACAATAGGAACTTCTGCGCCCGTGTCCTTTAAAAA
>CAZAXY010000183.1:0-5497 GCA_964489125.1 uncultured Saprospiraceae bacterium | reverse complement strand
AGAGGGCTTATGCATCAACCAAAAAATAAATCCTATTACTGCTATTGAGACGTGAGCTTATCTGAATAGTCACTAGTAATGACCTCATTAAAGTGCAACAATCCTCTAATTGTCAAGTAGTTGTCTATTTTGAATCACGACATTCGCTAGTAAGCTGTTACTAAAAAGCCTTATAGAACTTGTTACCATAGATTGGCGCTACGACCCTATTGTAATAAATGGGTCATCCTTCATAATATTCATTGCACTCATTAGATAATACTTTCTCTCCTTGGGCAGAGTTCGTCCAAAGGATATAGTTTTATTAGGACCGATTAACTGGATTTGTCGATTCTTACTACCGGGATAACTGAGAATATCTTCGTTGACAGTGATTTCTTCAACTTCTTCCCAACGAAACTCTTTGATCTCATTGAAGTATTTGTTGCCCACAAAAATTTTCCCTCCATTATTATCTGCTGTAACTTCAATTTTCCCAATTAGTAGATTGAGCATCTTGGTCCAGAAATAAACGGACAATAAGTTAAATGGAACTGTAGTTAATGCTACAATGAAATCACCTCGCATCAAGGGACCAAAAAACGATATTAACAAAGCCAAAGACCACGGAATCAAAAAAACAGAATAGAATATAAATAACGGAATTTGTCTCGCTGAAGCTCCTACGATTGTTTCATACTTCCTCTGCTCATACCAAGCTCCTTTAGGCGGTTTTTCTATATCGGAATATTGCATCACGCTTTCATTCCTCCATCAATAGCTATAGCCTGACCTGTGATGAAGGAGTTGTCATCAGAGGATAACCAACTGATCAATTTAGCAACTTCAAAGGCCTCTCCAAAGCGTTTCATCGGTATGGTCGACTTGATGAGGTTAATGATATTGTCATCCTGATCCATATAGGATCTACCCATCGGCGTATCAATTACAGTAGGACATACGGCATTAATCCGAATATTATATTTTCCATATTCATAAGCGGCAGTTTTAGTCAATCCAATGACTGCGTGCTTACTGGCTGCATAGGCGCTCATTCTGGGCGCTGCTCCCAGCCCTGCTACTGAAGAGATGTTGACGATGGCACCCCCACTCTCTTGAGTCTTCATAAATGGCAGTATACTTTTCATGCAATACCAGACTCCTCTTACATTGACATCCATGACACTCTCAAATGATTCGTCCGAGTATTCATCCATAAACTTAAGATCGCCTCCTATACCAGCATTATTGATTAGAATATCTATAGTCCCAAATTTTTCATGAGTAGCTTTCATAAGTTGCTCTACAGCTATCTTGTTAGTGACGTCCAAAACCTCAATAAGCGCCTCGCCACCATCCTGTAATATGGCACCACAAGTCTTATCTGCACCATACTCGTCACGGTCTGCGATGACGACGGTTGCTCCTTGTTTAGCGAGCTCTATGGCTGTAGCCCTGCCTATTCCTGATCCCCCTCCTGTTATGATCGCAATTTTATTCTGCATAGCTATTGATTTTCTATTGTCTCAAAATTTAGTACGTCGGCGTTGCCCAAGTTCTTCCTCAGGCCACTATAGTGTTCTTTCATATTATTGAAGATAAATGCCATTGGCACATCCTCAAAATGACCGTAGTCTTCTAGATATTCCATGAAGACACCTCCATCTCGATCATACTGTTGAAAGATGCTATCCTGCTCACCATCAAAGTCTAAAGGATCGACATTTAGCTTAGTGCAAAGTTCTAAATTAAATGCTGGACTAATCTTTATCCATCTATCGCCGAGATATACGTCTACCATACCATGAGGCGTAAGTTCATCAGTGCCAAGTCGCTCTATGAGTTTCTCGGCAGCAATGTGATTTTTGACTTTTGCCAAATGAAGTCGGGCCGGAATGCCAACTCCTCGTAGACAAGTCACCAAGAGAATGGCTTTGTCCAAACAATGCCCTTCTGCTCTCTCCATGATATTGCTACAGACCCATTCTTCTTGGGTCAAGAAGATTACGCTAGCCGTATATCGCCAACCATCTCTCACTGCCAGATATAATGCAATAGCCTTCTCCTTATCTGACATATCCTCATTGATATGACGATGGATAAATTCTATAACTCGCTCATGATTGAAATTCAATTTATTGGAAGCCTGGGTGTATTGCTGCATCTATTGTTTCTTCTTCTCTTCAAACTTGCTGAGCATATCTGCAGTCTCACTGAGCTTGGGATTTGCAGCACGTTCTATCTCCAATCCTTCTGACAGCGTCGTAGCCCAACCTTCATTATAGAGTTCCTTGATGCGACCAATGGCCTCATGACTATTTTGTAAGATGTCATTGATGATTACATCTACATCTTTTTTAAAGGATTCCAGCGGAAACGATCTATTAACTAAACCTATCCGCTCTGCCTCTCGGCCCTTCACTCGATATGCTCTGAAAGTAAGCTCTTTCGCCTTGATCAATCCTACTCTTCGTGCCAGTCGCTGTGTCATCCCCCACCTCGGCATAATCGCCCACTTAGCATGTGTATCTCCAAATTGTGTCCCATCAGTGCAAAACATCATGTCAAACATCAATGCAATCTCAAGGGCCCCTGTAAAACAGAATCCATGTACCTGTGCGATAGAAACCTTAGTCATATTCTGTATCATCTGGCAATATTGATGCCCCAGTGCTAGAGTGCCGCTATCAGATTCGAAGCTGTCAGATTCTGTTTCCTTCAGATCTACTCCTGCCGAAAATGCACGACCTACTCCTGATAAGATATAAATCTTAACCGAAGGATCAGCTATCGCCAGCTCTGTAATCGCTACAAGCTCAGACATCAACTGATTATTAAGCGCATTGAGGCTCTTGGGTCGATTGAGCTCAACTCTGAATATGCCGGCCTCATTGGTATATTGAACTATAGATGCTGACATGATTATGACATTATAGGTGCATGAAGTATACCGCCATCATTGACCAGCACCGAACCTGTCATATAGGATGACGCATCGGAAGCTAAGAACACTGCCAATCCTGACATCTCATCAGGCATAGCCATTCTCTTTAGTGGTATATTTCGAGTGAAGGCCTTCTTATTTTCCTCATTTTCCCAAAGCATCCTGCTCAACTTAGTTTTTACAAGGCCTGGACAGATGACATTGACACGCACATTGTCTTTGCCCCATTCTGCGGCTTGATTTTGAGCCAACATGACTAAGCCTGCCTTAGACAAGTTATACGCTGCGAATCCGGCCGTAGCGTGCAATCCTTCTATCGAGCTGATATGGATCACACTACCGCCACCTACAGACTTCATATGTGGAAATGCTAACTTTGACAACTCCATAGGCGCATTGAGGTTAATGTCCATGGTCTTTTGATAGACACTACTTGGCATATTTTCTATAGGTCCAAAATATGGATTAGTCCCAGCATTGTTGATTAATATATCAAGTCTGCCATAGTGCTCCACGGTCTTAGCGATGAGATTCTCCCGTTGCTCATCATCGGCAACATGACAGGCTATGCCTATCGCTTCGAGTCCATCTGCTTTAAATTGTTTAGCGACAGATTCAACTGCTTCTTGTTTTCGACTACTGATAACCACCTTAGCCCCAAACTCTGCCATACCACGGGCCATAGCTTCACCTATACCTTTACTGGCACCGGTCACGACAGCTACTTTGCCATCTAAATTGAATAGATTCTTTATTCTCATATTATTATTGCCTTGAGTTTATTCTATTAGATATTCATCACCATCATCTGCTAACACTATGGGTCCTTTATATACATCTCCTAAGCCTCGCTTAAAAAATCTTCTTGATAAAGGATTCTCAGGTACTGGCGCCAGATGACTGAGAATAAGTTTTTTCACTCCTGCTTGTTGCGCCACTTTTGCCGCGTCTTGCGGTGTGGAATGATAATCTAACACATCACTTAATATCTTGGAATTACGATCGTTACCCATGTCTTTCATTAATTCTGAGCCCCGTTTCATAAAGTCCTTTTGCATTGCTTCATGCACTAATATATCTGCACCCTTTGCGAATGAAATAAGGCGCTCGTCATAAGAGCAATCGCCACTCAAGACAACTGACCTTTCTCCAAAATCTATTCGATAGGCATAACTCAATTCCACTGGATCATGGTTGACCAGAGTAGCTGTGATCAGCACTTCTCCATCACTATATACAATATGTGACCCTTGGTCTGTAGATAGTGGCACACCACTAGCTAATGCAATCGAAGGGTCCATAATGTCAGCTCCATGATGAGCTACTCTATGCTCATTTTCAATATCCAATAGATTATCTATCCCGTCTATAATTTGATTAATTCCTTTAGGGCCATAAATGGTGAGAGGATTAGACCTCCCCATCTGCCAAGAACGATTGATAAATCCGGGTAGATCAATAAAATGATCTGAGTGCCAGTGTGAGATAAATACCTCTGTCGCTCGTATAAAGGGCAGTCTTAAATCTTCTAGCATATCTAAACTCCCTTCTCCTAAGTCAAAGATGAAAATCTCTCCATTGGCAATAATAACATTACAGGTCTGAGCTCGATCTGATGGAATGGGTGCCGATGTGCCCACCGTAATCAATCGAAAGTCATTTTTGTCATCTAAGAGATCCAGTTGCAGAGCATTTCTCGCTTGTCTCTCAATGAATCTATCAATCAGCTTATCTTGATTGATAAATGCGAAGATGCCCACAAAAATAGCAAGCACTACCAGCACAAATAATATGATGAGTGTAGATCGTCTAATGTCTTCTTAAGCTTAGTCTATCGATGAATGTACATATTAAGAACTTGACCTTTATGGAGAATGACTTTTATTAATTGACAAACGGGTGCATACCAGAATTGTAGGCTCTTTTATCCGAGTCTTTTCATGATCACATCTATAAGGCTCAATTTGGCACTTGAACTTTTTCCTTCTTCATATAAGAGTCACCATCTATCTATTCTCAGTCGATAATGACTATATTGGCGACATTGACAAAACAATCAATTTATGCAAATTGAATTATATTATAATTCTATTTAATGTGATCACTTCTCAAACCAAATAGCCTTTCTATTAGCATGTTCGCCAATTGGTTAAATGAATGTTATTGAAATATAAGTAGGCATAAACTAATTATCCTTAAAAGATAATGAGGGCGCCTATTTATTTTTAAATATAATCGTTGGCAATACAATTGACATTCTCAGGAATAATGATTAATTATGTCAACTTATTTGGCAATATTGCCAATATTAGAACTAAACTCTCACGAAAATGGACTCAATTGCCCAATCAGTAGAGACTCTTAACGAGCCAACGAAAGTTGTCGTAAAAAGAAAGCCAGGTCGCCCTACGGCTGATACTGAGATCAATATTGAACATCTATGTGACGTAGCCGTCAATGTCTTTGCAGAGAAAGGATATACTGGTACAACTACAACCGAGATCACTAAGAAAGCAGGAGTAGCCCGATCATTGATACACTACTACTTCGGAAATAAAGAAGAGTTGTGGAAAG
>CAZAXY010000182.1:0-5517 GCA_964489125.1 uncultured Saprospiraceae bacterium | reverse complement strand
TTTCTTACCTCAATGTGGGTATTTCCAATTATGAATTTGAGAGTTTTAATTTTGACAGGACAATCCTCGACCCATTCACTGAAGATGCTGAAACTGTATATAGTTCTACCTATTATGGTTCAGACATCAATGATTTCATAATCAATGGGAATATAGACTTTTTCGCCTCATCGAAGTACTTTCTTAAAGCTGGATTTAATGTTACATCGCATAGTTTAAGCCCTGGCTCTAGGTTTAACAGTACACAAGACGATATCCTCAATGAAGATGGTAGATTGACTATTGATATAGCGAGAGACTTGGTAGAGGTAGAGCGTATAGGAGGATTAGAAAACAGACTATTTGTCGAAAATGAATTGACTTTTGATAAGCTTATTATTAATGCTGGTCTACATTATAGTTTCATTACTACAGATAATAACTCTTATCATAGTCTGCAACCCAGATTTGCCGCCAAGTTTTTATTTGGGCAGCAGTCTCAGCTTAAGCTATCGTATAGCGCGCTCGATCAGTTTTTACACCTTCTTTCATCTTCTGGATTTGGATTGCCTAATGACATTTGGATACCGAGTACAGACATCATAGACCCTCAACGATCTAATGAGATATCTCTGAGCTTTGCTCATGAGTTACCTAGGTTCGGGTCATTTACGATATCTCTGTATGATAGAAATTTGACCAATATTAGAACACTGATTGATCGTGGGTTCTTAGCTATAGGAGCTGGTGAGCGATGGCAACAAGAATTGCCGGTTGGGAGACAGGACGCTTTTGGAATAGAATTAGAGGCAGAAAAGAGAGTAGGGCGCTTTAGAGGGTTCTTAAATTATACCTTGTCTAAGGCGACCAACTCATTTAATTCAATCAATGAGGGCGTGCCATTTGCCGCAAGACTTGATCGGAGACATTCAGTTAAAATAAATACGATATATCAGATCAATCAAAATTTAGAGTTTAGTGCTTCTTGGCAATATTCTTCGGGATTATTTATTACTGCTCCCGAAGAAGTGATACCAGTACCTGTAGATAATGGAACTGTTTTTATTCCTGTGTTTTCAACCATTAACAATGTGCGCCTTCCTGACTTCCATAGATTAGATATTGCCTTTAATCTTTACAATGAGTATAATTGGGGTCACCAAAAGTTATCTCTTGGAGCTTATAATGCATATAACAGATTAAATCCATTTCATATTGATGTCGTGCGTAATCAAGGAAATAATGCCTTTGTGCCTCAGGCAGTTAGCATAGTTCCTATATTTCCATTTGTAAGTTTGTCATTAAGCTTTTAACTTAGGGGTTCCGAATTTTGTCAAGTAGCTGTCACTCCTACACAACATTTAACATTTTTACCCCTGTTAAATTTTTTTTAGGCTTCAACTAGGTAACTTTTTAAGTTTAAATCGTCTTATCTTTGAGAAGCGAAACTCTCAACAATTTGAGCAAACCGTTATACATACTATTATTACTTCTGACTCTGGCGTCTTGTCGCGAAGACTTTGACCTTGGATCCTCAGGCGACCAGCCTGAAAACTTGAGCTTTGTCAGCGAGATATCTCCAAGCTCTCCTGTTATAGCAGACCTTGCAAAAACTATATCTCTGATTGGTGAGCAATCAGACATCGATATATCTAATACAGAAATAAATTTTAGAGGAACAGACCTTCCAACACTATTTACTAAAGTAATCTTTCGTCCTGACGAGGGTGATTTCATATTGCGTAATACAGATTTTAGAATTTCTCCAGGTGAGACATATGAGATAGAAGCGTGGTTGCCTGGGACTGACATAGATACAATCAGAGCGATTACTCATGTGCCAGAACCAATGGGACTTTCAAATGTCTCAATAAGTGACGTTCGTCAGATAGAGCGAGGAGATGATGAGAGTGATTTTGAATTTGAATTGAGTATGACAATAGAAAGACCTACTGTCCAGCCAGCTTATTTTCAAATAGTACCATTTAGATTAAAGTCAACTCAGAGAATTGACCAGTCAGGCCAATCAAGAATTACACATACCAATCAAACAGAAGAATTACAAGTAGTATCAGTAAGAGCGGGACGTAGTGCTATTTCTACTCTAACACATAGAAGTGGAATATATGTTGACTATGCACGTCTTGCAGACGAAGAGATAGTTATTACAGTACGCACTAAGAATCCACTTATCAACGCAGAAGAAGTATTGAGGATTTTAAACATAGAGGTGAATTCACTTTCAGAAGAACTTTTCAATTATCACCTCAGTCTTAGTCAACAGCTTATCAATAGCAGTTCTGATTTCTTTAGACCATCATCTAACTTCACAAATGTAGAAAATGGTGTTGGTGTTTTAGGTTCGTTCTCCACTAAGACTGTTCAAGTCGATTTATAGAAAATTTTATTAGTTTAGGTAGGGGTTTAAGCGATGTATCTATGTCATATACATAGATATTACAACTTATGACCACAAATTTACACCAACAAAAACGCGATTTAATACACGGAAAATTAAGTGACATTAGTTACTTGAAGAATGCAACTGTAGACCAACTACAGCATATTGCAATGCATACCGAGGCACTGAATTGCTCTCGATTTGAGATTATATTCCATAAAGGCGACGCAAGTGAACATATTTATCATGTACAATCTGGTATAGTAAAAGTCAGCGTGCATTCATATGTAGCTAAAGAAGTCATTAGATCAATAGTACATGCTAATATGATTTTCGGCCAGGCCAGCTTAAGCGGAGAGAAAGAACGAAGCGCAATTGCTCAAGTACTCAATAAGAACACTGAGATACTTAAGATCTCTAGTGCTGCTCTTAAAAAGGTATTCGTACAGAATGGTGCAGTAGCTACAGACTTCATGGAAATAATCGGAAATAAACTTAGATCTACAGAGTCAAGACTCGAATCTATCATAGTTGAAGATGCTCGTACTAGAGTGATCAATTTCTTGAAAGAGAATGCAATTACTTTTGGTAATAAAGTAGGGTTTAATGAGCTCCTACTTAAGCACAGTTTTACTCAGCAAGATATTGCTGACTTTACTGGCACATCGAGACAAACTGTTACTACAGTGCTTAATGATCTTAAGCGCAGTAATATCATCAGTCTCAACAGAAAGAGGATCTTGATAAGAGACTTTGCTCAGCTGAGCTAATAATAGAAAGATATTTAATTACTTAATAAGTGTTTTAAAAGGCCGCTCTATATGTGTAGAGTGGCTTACTTTTTATGCCTAAATAGCACTTGTTTCTATGAAAGTGTATTAATCTTTTCCGTAGTGCTTGCAATATCGGCGTTGAGTCGAGTCAGTCGAGCATTGTAGTCGTTAATGGCATTGCCTTCTCTCTCTAAGTGATTATCAAACTTGTTGAAATTATCATTTATTCGATCTTTAATACGAGTTACGTACGCCTTTAAGCTATCACTTACCTCAGTCCGAAATCTGTTCTTGCCTTTCTCTAGCTCCACAGTAAATTCTCGCAAAATTTTTCTTCGCTTGAATCCTAAGGTAGCCCCAGCGAATAGTAATCCTGCAGTAGTTAACACTCCTCCTGTAATGTCAAATACCATCCCATTAGTTACGGCGGCAAGAATTACTCCTACTGCTGTGATGCCGCTGGCAGCGGCGAGGTTAGGAGCAATAGAATCAGAGGTCCTCGCTAACTCATTATCATAGAAGTTGTCAGTACTCTTCAAAAACTCGGCAAAGGATTGCTGAAGGTCTCGCAGCACATTGGCACGGCGTTCTGCTATATCGCTAAAAATTTCGTGATCGTCCTTTAGTATAGTTTGACTATTACGCAGCTTAAGATCTACCATCTTACCCATTTGTTGGATGCTATCTGCGATGTCAACTACACCTTCATTGAGTTTATCCTTGAGGACAAAATTCAAATCTCTGTCCAAGCCTTCAAGGACACCGTTGATCCATTGCTTGGGACTATCATTAGAACCAAATGTAGACTTGAATGATTTAGTAACCATCGAAAAGAATCCCAGCCCTTCTTTGAGTTCGTCAAGTTTAGGCTGAGTCACATTATCGTATGCTGCTATCAGATTTTCTACGAGGATATCTACCTGTTTAGCAGTTTTTAATTCCTGCTGAGATAAGGTCTCCTTGATATCATTTCTGAATAAGATGTCAGCATCATACTGCTCTTTGCGTATGTCAACACCTTCTTTCAACTTGTGATGGATATTAGTAATTGTCCCAAGATTATTGAGTTGCTTGAGCACTGGTGCTTGACCTGAGAGCAGGTTGTCTTCGATATATGAGCGTAGCTCTAAGAATCCGCTGTTATCAATGTCTCCGGCTATTTCTTGCTTGGCAGAGACATTAAATACCTTAGGTTCTGTAATGCCTTTCTTTATTGCATGTTCTCTAACTCCTCGATTGTTGATGCTCAGGTCATCTACTTCCATCAGGTCTTTTTGCTGAAGGACGAAGATCACCTTCTTCCACCACTCCGCATTGATGTAATCGAAAAAACGCCATGAAGACTCTCTATATGGATTCTTGGCCTCAAATACGAATACAATGAGATCAGCTGCCGGCACGAAGCGCTCTGTTATCTCTTGATGATGATCTACAATCGTATTAGTTCCAGGCGTATCGACTATGGATATCTCTTTAAGAATGTCGACAGGTTGGTATATTTTTTTGAGATACTGGTTGACGATTACTTCACTTTCTTCCTCGCCATAGGTGATTTCCTGTATCGTGTCAGTCATCGGAGATGGGGCAACCTTACAGATTTCTTTGCCCGTACTGAGCAGTGCATTAATGAAACTACTCTTCCCCGCTTTAACCTCACCAACAATGACGAATAAGTACGGATCCTTGATATGGAGCCTCAAGTCATCAGTAGTTGCTATGAGATCTTGATGACCGATATCATTGGTTAAGGAATGAAGATCATCAGCAATACTCGACACTTCATCTTTGATGAGTTCAATGGAGGGTTTGTTTTGTTTCTGGAACATCTATGTTATATCTGCTTAAGATAGACTATTGTCTCTGGTCCGCAACTGAATAATATATCAATCACACTCAAGCCTCCACAAAATGGAGATTGCTCCTTATGAACTTGCGGATACACAATATGGTCTTGAGACGAAAAATACGCATCACTGGGTACAAATTTATTCCTCAGATCAACATCTTCACCATCAACTATAGGGTTGTATATGGAACTATGTTTAATATTACATGTGATTCCTATCATATCAAGAAGCCAAGATAAGATGACAGTGTTCAATTCCAATAGAGAGTGATGTGGTTGTCGGACTATATCGAGAAAATCAGAAATATAGTCCTGATAATAGGGGGCACTACCATAATTGGTCCGCAATACTTTAGTTAAGTGTAGAACCCAGTTTTCTTCTTTGCTAAGCCTGACATCACTAATCTTGCATTGTCGATTCTTGCCTTTTTGGAGTGGTATCGAGAACAACTCACGACCCTGCGCAGTCTTGATATACATTCGATTTCTGAATGATCTCTTTTGATAGTTCTCGTGAG
>CAZAXY010000181.1:0-5529 GCA_964489125.1 uncultured Saprospiraceae bacterium | reverse complement strand
GTATCAGAGATGATGATCCAAGAGCCTGATGATTCTTCATCTTTGGGATAGATCAATGTCTTACCATAGATTTTTTCTGAGGTAATCTGTGCTGCGGATCTGTTCGGAGCTTCGTCGCGATTAGAGGTGAACGTGTAATCACCTGCCAGAGTCGGAATATATGTCACTGTACACATCGGGATGCCAAAAATAGATGATTAGATCAATATCAGCCTATTAAATAGATGATGTCAAATAGAGTAGTTCAAGAATTGCGCTGTTGGTTCATTGAGAATTTTGAAAGATGTCCTCGAAGTACTTCACCCATGTACCATCGATTAGCTCTTCACCGTACTCTCTAAATCCACCTTCATCGGTCGCACTGAAGATAAATCTTTTGGTGTCGCTGCTTTTTACGACCAGACTGCCATTTTGGTAGGATGCTGGATATCTGTTCGTCCCTCGTTTATAAAATGGATAATAGTAATAGGTTGCGTCCTGCTCATCATAACGTATGATGGTATGTAATTGCAAGAACTCACTATTTAACTGGATGACAATGATGCTGCTATCGAGGTCGTAATAAATGTGTTCGTAGGCAGCACCTTGCTTAGAGATAGAGCCATCTACATATGCCGCAGTGGTGCCTATCCATTCTCCAGTCATAAAGTTTAACAGGGCCATCTTGTCTTTTGCTGCACTTTGACTATGTGCCGATACAGCACAGGTACTGATTATAATCAAATTAAGAATCATGCATTGAAATAGCTGAGTCATTGGATAAGCTTTCTTTTTTAAAACCCTTGCTGTATGGATAGTTCATTTTAGTATCTCCATGATTTCAGATCGGCACCGATCGGAGCGATTTTTCCAACCTCATCAGCATATTTCTCAATGAACATCTGGTTATATCTCAAGCGACTGATGTGATTACCATTTTCATGATCACCATTCCAACAGTGCTCGGCACGATCGCCATAGTCGACTATGCCATTATAATAGGGCGCCGAGGTTTCTTCTAACATTTCCTCGGCGAGATATACGGCATTGTTGAGATAGTAATTATCCATATCTCCGCAATACAGGTGAATCTTGTGCTCCCAGTCTTTTCCATGCATGTGCCAGTCACGCTTAAGGATATAAGCCAAGTCATAGTTTTCTTTCCAATGCTCAGCTACTTCTTTGTTGATCTCACCAGTCATCCTATCCCAGATACGCCGAGGATAGCCATCCTGATCTACGGGAGAGAATGTAGCCTCCCAGATATCCCATTGTTGCCCTGATCTGCCTCGAGAACCCAGTACGAGTTCTCTCTGGTTCATATCTTTGAGCGATGCATCCACATTGCCTAGGTAATCTCGGTGTCCTGCTACTAATACATTTTTAAATGCACCTTGTTGATAATAGGCATTGTCATCTTCATAAAGATTGACTAAACAGTAGGCTCTAAAGTCGATAGGATCAGGACAAGCAGCAAAGCACATCCCGTATTCCGTAGGATATTTTACTTGTACGGCCAATGCCTCCCAACCTCCAGTGCTTCCTCCATACACAAATCGCGACCATCCCGCTCCGATACCTCTAAACTGCTCTTCGATATATGGGATCAACTCATAAGTAATGGCATCGCCATATGGACCTTGTGCTTCACTATTGACCGCATAGCTATCGTCATAATAGGGTGTAGGATGTTGGATTTCTATAGCGATCACTCTTGGGAAATCCGGCCCCGTCCACTGTCTGTAAAAGTCATATGCCTCCTGTTGTAGGGTCTTGTTGTAACCGTGCACATCAAACCGCTCACTATAATCGGGCTTCAGATCAGCGTCTGGCGGAGTGGGCCTCCATCCACCAAAGTCACTTGGAAAATGTCCATGAAATATCGCCAAAGGATATCTCACTTCTGGGTGCTGTGACCATCCTGCCGGCAGTAGTATATGCGCTCCGAGATACATATCCCGACCCCAGAAATCACTGAGCAACTCACTCCTGATCTTGACGTGCTTGATATACTTGCTGTCTTGAGGTGGATCGATAGGTGCTATGATCTGATCAAAGCTGATGGCGAGTTTAGGAATCTCACCATGATTAATCTGCATCAGTTGTGGGGTGGAGTAGAGATTGCCTGGAGCACGGTTCCATTGTTGACCTTCACCACGATCCATGGGCAATTTGACCTTATGACCATCTGCTCTGTTGAAGGTCTCATACTTATGAAACACTGCCTGAACAAAGTATGATCCTGAGGGTAACTCAGATAGATTGCGTATGGGATATCCATAGGCCGCAGTATCAAAAACTAATGGAGTGTCAGGAGCCCATCCCTCAACATCAACACCGAAGCCTTGACAGGTCTTAGCGTCGTCTCTCAGTTGAAATCTTGGTTCAGTCTCAGAGGTGTCCTTGGCAATGAGTAGGATGAGTCTGCCGTCAAGCGGGTCATCATAATGATCCGAAGGAAATGCGATGCTTATAGGAGAAGCAGGGTTGGCGTCCTGTTCAACATGATATTTGGAAGTGCAACTGTAGTTGAGCAACAAAAACCCAGCAAGGTATAAGATCCGATATATCATATTTAGGTCAATTAAGTCTCGACCTAAAGTAATACTATTTGAAATTATAAATGCAGCGCCTCTGAAAGCCAAGGGTTATGGCCGATAGCTTATGTGCCTCACCAAAGGCTACACTGCAAGCCTCCTAATAATAACATCCACTCTCCGATTGTGGAGTTTTCCTTCCCAAGTTTCATTGGAGAATTCGGGATGCTCTTCACCATGATCATATTGGAAGATGGTTTCTTCTTCAATTAGGAGCTCCCTAAGGATGTCTTTGACAGCCTCGCACCTCAGATGAGATAGTTGCTTATTGTACGCATAGCTCCCGATGTTATCAGTATGGCCATGAACTTCGATCTGGTAACCGACGAGATCATCAAGGTCATTCATGAAGTCGATCAATTCCACTCGCTGATCATAATCGATATAGTAACTCCCACCACCAAAGTAAATGCTGATCATTCGATCTTGAGGACCCAGAGCCTGGGCATTGATTGCTGTGACAATGCTTATAACAAAGAGAAATATCGTTGACAGACGGACGAGCATGAGATGAAGATAGCCAATTACGACTTTCGATGCTATTGCAAGACATGCTCCTTGTCGCCACTACATTATTCCCTGTACGGAATAGCTGCTGGCAGACTACTTTCTCTAAGTGGAATCTCTATATAGCTATTCTCTCCACATAGAATGGGTATAGTGGCCTTTCCTTGATTTAGAAATCTAAAATGTGCCGCATCAGCAGTAGCCAACGCAAGTCTTATCTTATAACCAGCGGGAACAAGAAAAGAGGTCGGCAATAGATCAAGTTGGAACGACTGATCACCATCCGAAGATACGATATTATCGCTGCGATTGTAACTCGGCTGTGGGACGACATCTCGATATACCTGTTTTACATGGTTTGAGGTATGAAGACCATACTTGCGACCTTCAGTCATATAGGTGATTGCTCCCTGTGGATCTACTAGTTCTAAGTAGGCTATTAGGGCTGCATCACTATGATTTTCTGCTAGGTCGAGATTGAGGACCGGATGCCCTGTCAGCTCCATGCTTTTTTCAAATGTCGATGTTTCAAATATCGCCAAGTGCTCATCTCTTTCTTTTCGATCTGGATATAATGGTGGAGTGGCGCTGGCTGCGGCAAGCGCCTCCCATCGAGTTGTGGTCCCTGTCGATGAAGCAGAGTCTACCTCTATCTGTATGATGCCGCTACCAATGTTATCAGAAAGCTTTGATTGATCGTCGAGATAGTATCTGATAGTCGGCATTTCTTCTGGGGGCCATATGTCTGATGTTTGCCACGTCTCTGCAAGTTGAGTAAAGTAGTGGACGCGTGATAGGGTATCAAGAGCAGTAGTGATATCCATGAGATGGTAATCAAAAAATCTCAACACCTCATTGATATGAACAAACCCTGTATTGCCAGGGTCTGCTGGCGAAGCATTCTTACCGCCGCCATGGTCCCAAGGGCCTATCGTCAATCTGCTGTGATCACTCTTGCTATTTAGAAATCGTCGTATAGCGGCATGTTGATATCCCCCATCATACCAGCCGCTGTACGCATAAGTCGGAATCTCCGACCCCGCCAACATGATATGTGGACTTATCTCGTCGATACTCTTGATTCCTAAGGCATTAATTGGCTCATCACGATAAACCAGTTTGCGAGCATGCTCATGGACATTGATGTTGGATTTATGATCTGTTAATGCCTGCTTAAATCGCTTTTTTTCTCCCTTGATACGAGCCACGCCTCTAACTGCAGCCTTGACCAACAGATTGGACACGGGAGCTTTATCCTTGTCTAACACCTCATTGAGATTTTGCCATTCTCTTAGATAGAACTCATGATACATGCCTCCCGGAAAGACCAGATCCTCGTAAAGATCATAGGGGCCAAACATCGGCATGTGAGCCTTGATAGCCGGATGACCAGATGCCACTGCTACATCAGCCGTAATCGCCGAAAATGATATGCCTATGGTTCCAATATGACCATCTGACCAAGGCTGCCTAATGATCCAATCACATAGCTCGTAAGCATCTTGCCGTTCTCGTGGGCCGAACGGGACTTCCCATGCTCCAGTAGAAGCGCCCGATCCCCTTATATCAACAGCGACTACTGCATATCCCTGCTCCACCAATCCACGGATATAGGCACCCGCAGGATTAACGCTGAGCTCATCGACGAACAGGGAGAATGGAAAGTTGATTCCTATAGATCTCCAATATTTAGTCTGGTACAGTATAGTCGGATACTGCTCATCCTCAGAACCCTCGGGGACATAGTAATCTACAGCGAGAGATACTCCATCGGAAACTGTGAGGTACTGACTCTTCTTAGTAAATGATCTTTTTACCGCTGATATCTCATACGCTGGAAAACGCTTAGACGAGCGATCACTTACAGAAATCTTGGCGTTAGAACAGCTCACGAGTAGCAGCGCAAGCGCTCCAATAAAATTGATGTACAACAACTTCACATGGCTAAAACTACAGCAACTGGATGTCCGATGTATTGCCATCAGACATAGACTGTATCACTTGTCGGACACACAGCCTTATCTCATAGAGTCATTTATAACCCCAACACATCCACACCTTGTTCAAATACGATATCTACGGGAATACCCGCATCAGCCAACTTATCCAAATCTGCCTGGAGCGCCGGGCGGATCACCGCTGTAGTCTGGACTAATGTGGCGACCTCATCATAGTTGCCATCACCTTGTAGCGTGAGGATTAGCTGAGACAACTGGTCCATAGCATTTTCAAAATTTTCTTTGTTGACACTGTACTTACCTGTCTCGGGTGACTGTTCAAAAGCACCTTGCTCATTGAAGAAATTAAAGCGGATCATATTGGCTTTTCCATGAGCCGATGATGCGCCAAACCTTACGGATCTAAAGATCGAAGTCATAAATGTGACATAGTAATCCATCAGATCTGCGGTGAGTTCACCACGATCATGAAGCTGCCGGATCATATA
>CAZAXY010000180.1:0-5536 GCA_964489125.1 uncultured Saprospiraceae bacterium | reverse complement strand
GAATCTGTGTGAACATCATAATCATCCTCGATAGGACTATTGACGAGGTACTCTTGTGGTATGGCACTCCCTCTTTTGACAGCAGATAACCCTTGTAGGCATCTCCACCAATGATATTTGACGGGTTGAGGAGTCCAATATTCTCCCCTACCAATCGGATCGTGAATAGTTTCAGGAAAGGTATATGCTCTATGGATCCTTCTTCAAATGTGTAACGCCAAGCAACAGTACCCATCAACATAGCTACAAGCGTGACGAATATGATGTACACGTAGCCGAAGCCAATTAATCGCAGATACTTAGACACTTCGGCAAAATTGGTCTGTCGTATGAACAGTAGCAGGCCTCCGAAAATAATCAGGATCAGGAGCCACTTAAGACCAGAGCTAATATGTTTTTTACTAAACGTCACGAAGACAAATTTCAATAGACCAAATCACCTACTGCTTACTAAGCAGATAGGCTATGTGTATATATGGGTGTAGAGGCTTCTTCATAATCACTGAGCAATCCATCTACCAGCGTGTCCCATGAGAATTGTTGAACATCAGCTAATGCATTATTTATGATAGTCTGCCTGAGATTCGGGTCGTTATCCAAAAGCTCTATTTTCTCTAAGTATGCTTCTGCATTGGTGGGTTCTACTTTATATCCGGATACACCATGGTTGATCAAACTTCTTGATCCTCCCCCATCGGCAATGATAGATGGAAGACCTGATCCCATCGCTTCTATAATTACATTGCCAAAAGTCTCAGTATCCGATGTGAATACGAAGTAATCGGACGAGGCGTATAAGACGCATAACTCATCGTGATCTACATGACCCAATAAGTGCGCTTTAGGCATCCGAGACTTCAGCTCCTCACGAGCAAGACCATCACCAGCAATAATCAGATTATATGGAAGGTCCCTGGCGTGAATCAGGTCATACAAATTGCACAGTGTATCAAGGTTCTTCTCCCAAACCAATCGGCTAGCAAAAAAGAGATTCTTGTGATCGTTGTTAGTGATGGCTCGAATAAATGATCGATCACATCGATCTGGTGAAAACAATCCCAAGTCAATTCCACGAGGCCAGATAGACATCAGTCCACGGTTAAAACCAAACTCCGAAAGCTCTTGCGCCATCGCTCCAGTTGGCACATATACTTTGTAGCATCTATTGTAAAATGACTTATTGTGGTTCACAAGAGCACACTCTAAGAATGGTGTAACCACTGGTGCATTGTTAGTGTAATACCTGATATACGAGATGAAATGCGTGTGATAGATGGTTGTGACAGCGATATTCTTACGCAAAGCATACTTCAATGCAAAGTATCCCAAGGGAGATGGTGTGGATACATGAATCACATCTGGTTCGAATTCCCTTAAGCGCTGTTCTACTTTCGGCCCCATCAAGAACATTGACGCCATTTTATAATCCTTGTTGAATGGGATTGGAACTGTAGGTACATGAAATACTTCCCAGCCAATGTCTTCATTAGGAGGCGTACCGCAGAAGAACAAAAATTCGAATCTGTACGAATCTATCCGATCAATAATTTCAAAAATTGTTCTGGTCGCACCGTCATAATCTCTAATCAATATCTCTGCGAAAAAGGCAATTCGAATCTTACTCATAGCTGTTGATTGACGGCTTAAGGTAGCGGCACAAAATGCCGTCAAGCAATTATAGAAGTCCTTTTAACGACACTTTTAGATTAGGCCAACAAGAAGAAAAGGAGTCCGTAGTATATTATAACACACTGGTATAAAAGGAGTTACATTTAATCAATCCAGCATTAATTCTTATCAAGCGGTAACACACATTAAGTTAATATTCACATTTCCGATTTTGCTATAAACATGTTTTACCACTCTACCATATAACAGACCACTCTATAGGGTTAAATCTCCAATGATGAACATCACTGGAGTATACTCCAATCTTTGAAAAGGTGTACATCATTAAGTCAACTCATTCTTAATTTCTAAGAATTGGGATAAAAGATCTTAGAGTCTGATTGGCAAATTCGTCAGGTTCAACCCATCCGTTTAGTTCAATCAAATCCCATCTACGCTTCTGCCACAACTGAGACAGGTCTTATCACACCGTCGTACCCAATGTGACTCCGCTCAGGACAGGCGGTCAGGACTCTTCAGTAATGCACTTCTTTGAGTGAATCACCGCTGGATCTGGTTGAACAAATCACGGAGGATATCAGATCAGTTGATTACATTGTAGGGTGATCAAATTTGCTACTAATATGAAGTCCATATTCCCGCTCTTGCTGATAATCTCTATCATCTTACTCTCCTCATGTCAGGGACCCATAACAGATGGTGGAGCTAACAATGAAGGGCAAGCCTCCGATCAGCAATACTATCAACTTAAGATCTATAATATGAGCAGTGACGATCAGGTACAAGTTGTCGACGAGTACCTCAAGACTGCCTATCTACCTGCCCTCGAGCGCCTTAACATCAGTAATATCGGAGTATTCAAGTCAAAGGACAACGATGCAGATACCATTCATAAAACATATGTCCTTATACCCTATGATAATATTGGAAGTTACCTAGATATGGACGAGCGCCTCCGGCAAGATCAACAATACGTCGAAGCAGGAGCTGACTATATCAATGCATCCCACGACGATGCCCCTTATGATCGGATTGAGTCCATATTGATGAGAGCGTTCGCAGACCACCCCGTGCTTAAGCCATCACCTCTGGACAATCCAAGATCAGAGCGCATCTATGAGCTTCGCAGTTATGAATCTGCAACAGAGCGACTTTATGTTAATAAGGTCGACATGTTTAATGCAGGTGGTGAGATCAAGCTTTTTGATCGGTTGGACTTTAATGCTGTGTTTTATGCTGAAGTTATCTCAGGAGGCCATATGCCCAATCTGATGTATATGACCACTCACTCGGATAAGACCAGCAGGAGTGAGTGCTGGGAGGCATTTGTCAGTTCTGCAGAATGGCAAGAAATGAAGGACTTACCTAAGTACGCCAATACTATCTCGCATGCTGATGTTATCTTACTGGAGCCTACCACTTACTCAGACTACTAAGCGAATTTCGCATAGAAGTTATTGGCTGGAGACTTAGCAAGCAAATGGAGCTTTAAGAGTAGAACTGCGTCATCAAATTTACTTTATAGGTTATCTATAAGCTAGAACTACCTATAAGAAATCAGGATGATGACAACTACAAGGTCATGGTATAAAAAAACCTAAATTCACCCGAGCAACTACATAAATGAAATATTTACAATCGCCTTTTCGACTGCCAAATGGTACGGTGTTGCAAAACCGAATCGCCAAATCTGCAATGAGTGAAAACCTCAGCACTCGCAATCATGCTCCTACTGAAACACTCATCAATGTATACAATGTATGATCAAGTGCAAAACCAGGCTTGCTCATTACTGGTAGCATTATGATTGACTCTCAATAGCTACAATTGACACTTCCCTACAAATCTGTTTGAATTAGAATCTGGTCTCTGCCATTGTCTATATCGATCTCTCCTTACAGTTGAGATAAAAGAAAGGCTTTCCCACTGATTTGTTCGCAGCTAATTCATCATCTCATAGTCGATGTTCAACTTACGCAGTGCACGAAAGCATGAACTGGTATTCGGGTTATCTATATCGATCTCGATGGCATCACCTTCCAATAGGATAGCTGTTAATTCTTGAGCTGATGATGCATCGAGATCCGATGAGAGCTCCTGAAAACAATGGGAGATCGCCCGACGATCGGGTCGTTGAGCCTCACAGGATAGCAGATTTATCTTCATAATAATTTAAAGATAGGAAGATAGCAATAGTATCAATTGATACAATAACGAGCGATGTGCCGTCATAGGGATCTTAGGCGATTTTTAGCCAAGGCAAATACGTTTCGGGAGTTACTTTAATTGTATTATTCAGTCTGTTAATAATGATGGAATCCAACATTCATCCAATTGAGCATCAGCAATCGCTTGTCCACTTACTCAGCTTCAATGCATGGGCCCTGCCAATCTGGCTTCCTTATCATGATCAGCAGAAGCGCTACAAGGCAATTCCACAAAGACTCATCGATACCAACGCCGACATTATCTGCATCCAAGAAGCATTTGCTGATAGCTTTAGGCGGCAGCAATTGACCGCTACATCGGATCATTATGATATTTATAGCGATTATAGCTGTAATAGATTAATCGCAGGGTTAGTAAAAATGGATTGTCACGGCGGATTGATGACCTTGTCAAAATATCCGATCGAAGAGGAACAGTTCTATGCATTTCCAAAGAGCCGATACATGCGCTGGGAAGAAAGCTTAGGTGCCAAGGGTTTCTTGCTCACCAAGCTCCAAGTAAATCAAAATACTGTATATGTCATCAATACACACCTCTATGCCGGATTGACACAGGCTGACGAATTACATCAACTGGTTCAAATCAAATACATGCATGAGGTACTGGAAGATCATAATGTACTTTCCCATGACATATTTCTATTGGGTGACCTAAACATACTACATCCAAGTATCGCTGAGTAACGCTCACAACCATCGTCGCGTGTTTATCAATATATCGTATCAGAAATGGGGTTTACAGACAGTGCCCCGAAAATTTCTGGAAACTATCACACGGTCGACCGTGCTACGAATCGATATAGCAGCAAGAAAAACGGAAGTCAGAAATTGGATTACTGTATGTATAAGTTCCCAAATCAGCCGTCCTTTCATCATGTGAAGAATGAGCTATTATTTGTAGGAGACGAGGCTATCTCTGATCATATGGCCTGGAGCAGCACCTATCGAGTAAGCTATCATAACCCAGATGCTGACGAAACAAGTATTGCTGCTCAACACTCTCTCGCCGAGGAATAGTAATAGAGGATTGCTCAACTCAATAACCAGAATTGAAAAGGAAAAAGTGACTAATCCTGTTGAGCAAATACCTCCTGTAAGAGTGGTGATGTCCTCAAGTTAACATCTGAGCGAATTCCTTCTTCCTTCTCTTGGACTAACGAAAACATGCCGTCGAGTGCTTTCTGATTGACATGATCATCCAGCTCGGGATTAAGCTTCTTGGTGAAAGGAATCTTATTATAAGCTCCTACCGCCGAGTTCCATAGAGATCTCGCATCCACTTCATCCAATGCAGCCTGTATGACTGGCATAAACTCCTCATAGAGTGCATCCCGAGAGCTGTTCTCAAGATATCTCGTCGCAGCATCCTGATCTCCTGTTAATATCTTGGTAGCATCCTTAAAGCTCATCTGAGTGATGGCATCTAAGAAGATTGGGCCCGCCTTCTTAGCAGCAAGCTCTGCGGCTTCATTCATCTTTTTGATCAGATCTTCCTCAATATTCTTGAATCCTGGAATCTTAGACACCTTAGAGGTCACGGCTCGAGCCTCTTCAGGAATAAGGACCTTATACGGGCTTTCAAAATATCCATCCGCTGCTGAAAGCGATGATACTGCATCATTGACACCGACTTCGAGGGCTTCTTTGAGTCCAGCACCTATATTACCTGAGTCAGCACC
>CAZAXY010000179.1:0-5554 GCA_964489125.1 uncultured Saprospiraceae bacterium | reverse complement strand
ATACTGAGCGGCGGTCTACTCTTCTATTTTTTAGGGTAAAGCAAAAAGAGCTCACTGCTTGATATTAGCTGTGAGCTCTTTTTTATATTCTAAAGGGAGGATTTGATTGTTACCCTACCAGCTTGACGTGATCATTTCTGATGTCGATACCTTTTTCATAGATATCTTCTGTGCCGTTCTCAAGCTTAAGTACACCACGAGGACATACGGCAGCACACACACCACAACCTACACATGAAGCCCTGACGATATCTTGCCCCTTCTGTGCATATGCTCTTACATCGATACCCATCTCGCAATAGGTAGAGCAGTTGCCACAGCTGATGCACTGACTACCATTAGTCGTAATTCTAAATCTCGAAAAGAACTTCTGTTGAATACCGAGTAGTGCAGCCATTGGGCAGCCAAACCGACACCATACACGACTACCCATCAACGGGTAAAATCCAACACCAACAACTCCAGAGAATGCTGCTCCAATAAGCAAGCCATACCATTTCTTAAAAGAGTAATTAGATAAGAAGAATGCATTGCCACTACCACTAAAATAGTTGATCAATAATATGATCCCAATCAGACCGAATATTCCAAGGCTTATCATCTTCAGGTCTGATCTATTCCCACGATTATAGATAAAATATGACATAATGCCACCTACCAATAGTATGAGTCCTACAATAATCATCGTGAACATCGTACGTGTGATATAATATTGATCCGGATCATTGCCGAGATATCCGTAGACGACTGCAATAGTCATGACGATCGAAAATATTAGTACACTATGAATCATCCAGCGCTCTACCTTCCAAGATTTAAGGCTCTTATCAGAGAGGTGTCTCCATGGATCTCCAGCTGTCTCCGCCAGTCCACCACAACCACAGACCCAGCTGCAATACCATCTCTTGCCATACTTATAGGTCAAGAATGGTGATACTACGAATATCATGAGCAGGCTGAATATCAGAAATGTCCATCCCATGACACCCGAAGCACTCATGTTATCAATATGCCATTGATCGAACAAATCATAATCCAATGGCCACATGTTTTTTAAGTCCTTATCAAACCATTTTTGGCTATACTCGGCGTTCAGTCCTTCTAACAGTTCTGGTATCAGAAATGCCAAAAACAATTGGAAGAACATCACACTGAGGGTTCTGATAATCTGATATCTGTTATGTCTATACTTCCAGATAAATCGCACTCCAAATGAGACAATGGCTACTGTATAAAGTGTGCCATATACGAACCATTCACTAGCTGGTGTTCCTTTCATGGCCATGGCAAGCGGGTCGAATAATCCGACCACACCAGTATTGGCGGCGCCATCGATTCCTTTTCCTAACACATAGGGGTACCAATAAAGTAACACATAGAAACCCGTCATTAAGATCCCGAGTGTCCAACCAACAATCCCTCTAGACATGGTGCCACTAAACTGTATTCCATTATTCTTTATCCCTGGTTGTTCAATGGCATAAGTAAAATATGCGTATCCGATGATACCTATCATCATCAATATGATTGATATGGACAGACTGACGGATGAAGCAGCAAAGTTCATTCCGAATCCAGCCAATAGTATGATTCCTAAACCAATAATTCCTATTGCAGAGAATAATTTCTGTGCCACAGACAATCCTAATGGTTCTGGATTGGCTATTGATAAACTTTTATAAACTTGACTCATGATATTATGCTCTTAAAAATTGTAAAACCTTATTTAATCCATTCATTTTCTTAAGCTTCAGGCTCTTGCCAGTAGCTTTATTATAAGTACCTATAACATCCTCGGCATACGATTTGTAAAACTCTGGATCAAAGTGTGCTAACTCTAGATTTTGCAGTACAGTATCCACAGGTGTTTTCTCTGCAAGCCACTTCTCGCACACCTCGTGTCTATATCTCACCCCAAAGAGATTAAAGCCTACTATAGTATGATCATTTTTGTCATACACGATGCGTACACTCTTGTCAGCTGTTGAATCTTGCCATATGATGGAAGCATGATTTTCTGGAGGCTTTGCGAGTACGTCTCCATAGACTTGATATTCTATATCGATGAATTTCGCCGAGTTAAACCAAATCCCTGGATCATAAGTCACCTTCTTGCCAGAGATATTATATGCTACAGTCTCACCCATCATTCTGCCAGTATACCAGATCGCTTCTATTGGTCTTCGTCCAGGCCTTGGATTAGCGTGCTCAGAGCAATCTCCTATCGCATAAACATCTGGCATGTTAGTCTGGAGATACTCGTCCACTACGATTCCACGGTTGACATTAAGTTCTGTTTCTTTTAACCAGCCTACATTAGGACTTACTCCAGCAGTTAAGCCTACATATCCGCAATCTATTCTTTCACCAGTTTCCTTGACAATGACTGCACAAGCATTGCCAGAGCCATCATCTACAATCTCACCGAGATTAGAATTTAATCTTAGATCTATATGTCTACTCTTGATATGGTTGCTGATCATGGTGGCTTCCTCTTGAGGAAGTACATTATCCCAGTAATTCTGCTCTCTTACCAGCATTGTCACGTCAATGTGCCGAGAGTGAAACATCTCTGCCATCTCGATGCCGATCAAACCGCCACCACAGATCACTGCTCGTTTTAAGCCCTTGCTGTGTTTTTCCATCTGAACCAGGTCTTGCAGATGATATAGGCCTCCGACTTTATTGAGATCTTGGCCTGGCCAGCCAAATTTGTTTGACTTTGAACCTAAGGCTAGTATGAGCTTGTCATATCCAAAGTCGCCCCCAGCTTTTAAGCTTAATGACTTATTGTTGAAGTCGATTGAGTTGACATGATCTTGTAAGAGATCTATTCTATTCTTCTCCCAGAACCAATCTTCATATGGTTGAGTGTTCTCCAGTGTCATGTGACCCATGTACATGTACATAAGAGCTGTACGGGAATAAAAGAATTTTGATTCAGAACTAATAACGGTAATCTTAGTGCCGTCATTAAGTTTTCTGAGCCAACGTGCAGCAGTGATGCCACTGATGCCATTGCCTACGATGACTACATGCATATTTATTGTCAATTAGTGTTTGTCCATTCTTAACCTCATTTGGCTGGAACTGTTTATAGTAAGTGTATTAAGCTTTATGGTATATACCCTATATATAGTTGCTCGAGTAATTTTAATTTTACTTTAAAATTGCACAAAAATTTTAAAAGTCTTATTATCAATTATTTACAAATTACAATAAATACTTATATTTGATTTTTATTTATTTATTGTGTTTTTGCGTAGGATTCTAAACAATTTTTTGTGTCCTACTATTAACAGTTAATTAATAGCGACCTTATTAAGTAGTAACTATCTTAGAGACGTGATCAGAATATTGATGAAATACGGTTTAATCTTACTCATTGCAGCTGCCTGCTTTGGAGCGGCTTATGCGCAGTTTAGAACTGTACAGCAGGAGACTAAGACGATTATCCAAAAAGAAATCTCTGTTTACCCTAATCCAGCCGTAGATTACTTCACACTTACTGTCAATGACGAGACCATATCTCGGATCACAATCAATAATATCATTGGTAAAGAAGTCCTGTCGTATAGCAGGACAGATGTCAACAAATACGACGTCTCACATCTCAAAAAAGGGATCTACGTAGTCAGAGTGTTCAATCATAACGACAAGCTCGTTAAAGCGCTCAGGTTAAGCAAGAACTAGAGATAATTCACCATTTATCTTACTGGATACTCCGCATAGTTGCGAGGAGTTTCATATAGTCTCACAGTAACTTCATATTCATCTCCAAGTTGATTTTGTAAGACCTCCCAAATAAAGAAGGTTAAATTTTCTGTAGATGGGAAGATGTCCTCCAGCTCTGGAACGTCGAGATTGAGATTTTTGTGGTCTAATTTATCTTCGACATGCTCCTTGATGATATCCTTTAGATCTTTAAGGTCCATGAGATAGCCGGTTTCTGGATTGACTTCACCAACCACTTTGACTTCGAGTTCATAGTTGTGGCCGTGATAGTTGCCATTGTTACATTTGCCGAATACCTCTTTGTTTTTTTCCGCCGACCAATTGGGATTATGCAATCTATGTGCAGCGTTAAAATGTGCTCTTCTGAAGATTGCGATTCTCATTCTGACTTGTTTGGTGATAAAAACATGGATGATAATGATAAGTTTACATCTCCATGCTAAGATGGTATTAATTAATAATAATAGCCTAGGATGACCATCGGTCAGGAACAATTATTGCAGTCCATATTCAAGTCTATCGACGACGATAGGTTTGCACATGCCACTCTAATCGAGGGTAGCCCTGGGTATGGGACGCTTGCCGTGGCTTTAGATATAGCTCAATATTTGGTTTGCACTAATAAGTCTTTGGAGAGTGGTCCATGCAAATCATGTAAAGCGTGCGCTAAGGCCGATAAATATATACATCCGGATATTCATTTTGCATATCCTTCTGTGGCCATCAAAGACAAGAAAAGAAAAGAAATAACTTCTGTTGACTTTTTAAAGGATTGGAGAGCGCAACTTGAAGAGACGCACTATTTTGATATTGATCAGTGGGTGGCTAGGATAGTACGGACCTCTGCAAGGCCTGATATCAATGTAGCAGAGTGTAATAATATCATACAGAATCTAAACCTTCAATCATTTGAAGGAGGGGCTAAAGTCCAGATTATATGGATGGCGCACTATCTGGGCAATAATGGAAATCGCTTGTTGAAATTGATTGAAGAACCTCCAGAGAACACTTATATTCTCTTAATCAACGATATTGAGGGATTAATCATCAACACGATTAGATCACGGTGTCAGACTATTAAGATTCCTCGGATATCAGATGAGCAGATAGAGCAATCTCTAATGAGGCAACATGGTATTGACAATAACAGAGCTCGAGAAATATCACTACTCGCCGAAGGAGACTGGATTAATGCTACATCGCAGGTCGGGATTCAGACTGGTGAGATGATGGAGATGAGCTTGGGTCTACTGGAAGTCTCTCATAGTTCAGATTTTTTAAAAATGAGAACTTGGGTCGAAGGTATGGATCAGTATGATCTCATGTCTAAAAAAGCCGTTTTGAACTATTGCCTAAAGTTACTCAAAGAGCTCTTGCACATGAAGTATGGGCATACTGATCTCATCAAGATATCCAATGTTGAGCTCCAAAGATTACAGCGGTCACCCGTGCTGTCAGCACTCGATGTAGATGTCGTTAGTGAGGTGTCAGATATTATCTCAGACTGTCAGTTGTATCTGGACAGAAATGCTAACACAAAAATTATTTTGTACAATTCATGCTTGCTAATAGAATCCATATTGAGTCGCTCCGTTATGTACAGTAATAAGTTGTAATTTTACTAACATGGGATGTGCAGGATGTAATACAGCTAAGGATGGAGTTCCCAGCGGTTGTGGCAGCAAAGGTCATTGTGCTAGCGGTGGCTGCAACAAGATGAATACATTTGATTGGCTCAGTAACTTGGATATTCAAGATCCATCAGAGTATCAATATATGGAAGTGAGCTTCAAAAATGGCGCTCGGAAAGACTTCTTCA
>CAZAXY010000178.1:0-5560 GCA_964489125.1 uncultured Saprospiraceae bacterium | reverse complement strand
AGAGCGCCGGTTTGTGGTTCCGGAGGTCGTGGGTTCGAGACCCATCTTTCACCCTCTCGGAGGACTGATAATCGCATCAGTCCTTTTTTATTTGATATAAGGTCCTATCATTATCTTTTAGATTTGTCTTTCAATGTCCCTCTATAGCCTATCAGCTAAACTAAAGATCATAAGACGATTTCTTCAATTTTGGAGAAAGGCAAAATCTATCGATTCTGTTGACTCTCCCCTGCTCTATGAGTTATGCACAATGATCAAAGCAGCTAAAGAGAATAAAGCTGAAATCAGCCTAATCGAAAAAAGACGTAAAAGGCTTCTTAAGAATAAAGCAAAGATTAACCGGAGATCATTAGGAGCCAAATCAGCCATCTACACTACAGACGAGATAAGCATCAGTCACATTGCACAATCAGCAGTATCGCCACAATATAAATGCGAACTCTTATCAAGTCTACTAAAATGGTCAGGATCGGTAAGTGTCCTTGAGCTTGGAACAAGCCTGGCTATTAGTACGGGCTATATCGCAACAGTAGATAGCGTAAAACATATAGACAGCGTTGAAGGATCTTCATCTATCTCAGCTATGAACAGTAAGGATAGGCACAGTGAAAAGATTAAATTTTATAATCAGAGCTTTCAAAGCTTCATAGAAGCAGGAATTGAAAATGGCAAAAGATATGACTGTATTATACTTGATGGGCATCATGAGTATAGCCCAACCCTGTCTTATGTCAATCAATGCAAACAGGTACTTAATCCATCAGGCGTCATCATAGTAGATGACATATACTGGTCAGATGAAATGACTAAAGCCTGGCATGAGCTAAAATCAAGTCAAGCATATAACTTGAGTATTGACCTGTTCTTATACGGTGTCTTAAGTCAACGCCCCTCAGTGTTGGAAATAATTGATGTAAAGCTTTGGCCCTTTAAATCGAGATGGCAATTAGGTCTGTTCAGGTGATGGAGCTTTCTTGATCACACCAGTTTCTTCACCAAAGTACTGTGAGAACCTAGCTAAGTCATTGGCTTGCTGTTGATTCTTAGTGGCATTGTAATAACTATCTGCCATACCTTTAAGAGCATAGTAGCATAGTCTATTCATCTCACCTATCTCAAGTTTGGCAGTCCACAGGTCTATCTTGAGGGTCTCCAAAGAGCTCTCATCAAAGAGTGATAGAAAGAATCCTTTAGTGGCTGCAAAGTCACCTTTAGAAGGAGGATCATCGCTGGCCCACAAAATTTCTTGTGGCACATTATTATCATCGAGCTTGACCTTGAGTTTTATTTCTACTTCTTTCATTGCATGATATTGACGTGACAAAATTACGTTAAGATGAATAGATCAGATTCTCTCAAGTCTGAAGCCTCTTTTCTTAAGAATACTTATGACACCTCCCTTGCCACCAAGGTGACCTGCCCCAAATGAAAAGAATCCAGGATGTTGTTCATGCTCACTAATAATAGTACTCGCCATTTGTTCATTTCGTTCAGTGATCATTAATCCCTTGATTGAAGACATCTGCTTGGCTGATTGTCTTGCAAGCTGATGAATGTCCTCAGACAGATATAATTGCATGAGATTTTTGAAGTACTTATTCATCTTAGTCACATTGCGAGTCCATCTTCTAAACTGAATGAATTCAAGATCTATCGGTATGGCCTTTAAAATATCGATCTGACGTTGCATAGATTCTATGCCTCCAGTGTCCTTACCATTTATCTCAGCATAGTTCCAGATGAATTGGTCAATTTTGTCTGATGGATTCTGATCACCCATATATGAATATATCATAGACATAATGAACATAGGACGCAAGTGCTTGACGCGCTCTATATCTATATTATAAGCTTTCATAAGTATATGAGCAATGCGCTGCTGCTGTTTGGGATTAAAATGTTCAGCCCACCTAGAATGAGGCACTGTGATATGCGGAAGTATCAAGGCTTGACCGTCGGGATTCAGAGCTGTCTCTGTATAAACATAATCAAACGCATCTATCCATCGACATATCTTTTGACGTAGATGTTGCGAATCAATAGATAAGTGGATTGTACCAAATAATACAGAGAACTCCTGAGGCGTGTCCTCAGCAGATAGCTTCCAAAATAATCCTTTGGAGGTCAAGGTGCTTTATTCGTACGAGAAAGGGAGAACTTTGGACTTTTTGATTTTAGATAAAGTCATCAATGTTTTTAGCCGCTCGACTTCCTCTATCTGTGATAACTTCTTGAATAGAATCTGCTCGTATGCCGGAATGTCCTTGCAGATAACTCTTAGCAACAAATCGCCATCTCCAGTTATGATGTAAGCTTCTGTTACTTCATCAATCTTCTGAATCTTTTCAATAAAATTATCGAGAGCACTATCTTTTTGCCATGCTAGAGACACTAGCACAAAGGTACTGACACTTAGTCCTAGCTTACTGCCGTCTACTTTAGCATGGTACGATTTGATAACTCCTGATTGTTCCAGTTTTTTGACTCGCTCCAATGTTGGTGCTGGTGAAAGACCAATCCTTTTAGATAATTCAAGATTCGTAATCTTACTATTCTCTTGAAGCAATCTGAGAATCTTTAAATCTATACTGTCTAATTTGCTATCCATGCGGCTCAATCTGAGTTAGAATAAAATTTTAATAAAGATAGATTTTTTTAATCTATATTTTTAGAAAACCCCATTTCTTGACCATTAATTTTTTACACGCCAATAATCGACACTGCCAACCCAATTTTATTCTAAATTACACGATTACGCTTCGAGAGCATGTACTGAGCTATTAGTCAAAAACTATTGATGATATCAGCAAATCCTGAGGCGTCTAAACTTGCCCCTCCAACAAGCCCTCCATCTACATCTGGATTGCCGAACAACTCAGACGCATTATGAGGTTTTACAGACCCTCCATATAGTATTGGCGTATGATCAGCCATTGCCGCTCCATACTTATCTTTTAGAAATCCTCGAATAGCATGATGCATCTCTTGTGCCTGTGCAGGGGATGCTGTCTCTCCTGTACCTATAGCCCAGATTGGCTCATATGCTATCACTAAGTCTCGGAGATCATCAGCACTATATGGGCTTAGCGCAGTATTTAATTGATTGATGACATGATCTACATGGTTGCCAGATTTTCTGATATCCAGAGACTCCCCACAACAGAATATAGGCGTCAGAGCATTATTTAATGCTACACCGAGTTTCTCACTTAGCAACTCATCGTTCTCCCCAAAATATTGACGTCGCTCTGAATGCCCGATTACCACGTGACTTGCCTTACAAGATTTAATCATTTGAGCGGAGACTTCACCAGTAAATGCACCCTTAAGATGCTGACTCATATTCTGAGCGCCTAATTGAATCTTATCTTGATCGCCTACAACTTCACTCAGAGCGTACAGGTGTGTGCTTGGGGCACATATAACGACTTCGACATCAGAATTTTTATCTTTCCCAATTAACTCAGTAAGAAGTGCATGACCTTCCGTCACCGTGGTATTCATTTTCCAATTGGCAGCGGCTATTTTCTTTCTTTTCATGATATGACTTTAAGTATCTACGGCATGTTATAAACACATCCTGATAATAAGTTCGAAAGTATAATTTCCTTTATTATAAAACTTACTTTTGCGCTGAATTTAAGAGGAGTCATGGAAACCATAACACCATACGTACATCGGGATATTAGCTGGCTGGAATTTAACTATCGGGTGCTACAGGAAGCTAAGGACCCTACAGTTCCATTGCTTGAAAAGCTAAAATTTCTATCTATCTACTCTTCTAACTTAGATGAATTTTTTAGAGTTCGGGTTGCTAATCATCGCAACTTACTGCGGATAGGTAAAAAGACTCGTCGAGATCTTGGATTCGAACCAAAAGCTCTACTGCGTCAGATACTCAATATCGTAAGTGATCAGAAGGCAGAGTTCAGTGATATCTTTTTTGACCAGATTCTACCTAAGTTATCTAAAGAAGGTATTCATCTGATCAGAAGACAAGAGATGGATGATGAGCAAAAAGAGTTTATAGAAAATTACTTCACCGAAAACATGCTGCCTTACGTGCAACCAGTATTGCTCAACAAGCAGAAGATCAAGCCTTTTCTTAATAATGGCGCCCTGTATCTAGCGCTAAATCTGATGGATATAAAGACTGATGAAAAACGATTGGCTATCGTAAAAGTACCTTCTAACGAGCTCAAGAGATTCATCGAACTACCAAATGAAAATGAACATGAACATGTCGTCATAATGATTGATGATGTAGTGCGACATTGTATAAGTTGGATATTTCCAGGTTATGACATTACTGAATCTTATAGTATCAAGTTGACTCGTGATGCAGAACTCTATATTGATGATGAGTTCTCTGGGGATCTACTATCTAAGATTAAAAGTAGTATTACTAAGCGAAAGATCGGACCCGCTTCCAGGTTGGTTTATGATAAGAGTATGCCTCAGGATTTCTTGAAAGCCTTACTCAAGATATTTGATCTGACAGATTACGACTTACTCCCAGAAGGTCGATATCATAATAATTCTGATTTCTTCAAGTTTCCATCATTTGGTCGGAAGTACCTTACCGAGGCATCTCTCTCACCTATTCATATAGACTACTTAGAAGATCCAAAATTAATTTTTAAAGCCCTCGATCAAAAGGATCATTTGATACATCCACCGTATCATAGCTACTTATCCGTAGTTAACTTTTTTGAGGCGGCGGCTTTGGATTCTGAGGTCACTCATATCAAGATAGTTCAGTATCGTGTTGCCTCTGAAAGCCGCATCATGGATGCCTTGATAAAAGCTGCGAGTTTAGGGAAGCAAGTTTTTGCTTTTATTGAAGTAAAGGCAAGATTTGATGAGGAAGCTAATCTACAATGGGGCGAACGACTGGAAGCGGCAGGAGTCAAAGTGCATTACAGCATTCCTGGCATCAAGGTTCATGCGAAGATTGCAACTGTAATAAAACAAACAGATCAAGGGCAAAAGACTTATTGCTACTTCAGCACGGGAAATTTCCATGAGAAAACGGCCAATGTCTATTCTGACTTCGGAATGTTTACAACTGACTCAAGACTCACCAAAGATGCTATCAAGCTCTTTAACTTTTTAGAATCGATGGATCGAGCAGGAATAAAATTCGATCACTTAAAAGTAGGCCAGTTCAATATGACGACTGATCTAATTGCCTGTATCGAACAAGAGATCATGAATGCTAAAAAAGGCAAGAAGGCGAAAATATTCCTTAAGATGAATAGCCTCCAGGATCCAACTATGATAAACCTTCTTTACAAGGCCAGTCGAGCTGGAGTCAAGATAAAGATGATAATACGAGGAATATGCTCACTCGTGCCAAAGGCAGAAATGTTCAGTGAAAACATTGAGGCGTATAGCATAGTAGATAGATTCTTAGAACACTCGAGAGTCTTTATATTTCACAACAATGGTGATCCGAAGTACTTTATGTCTTCTGCTGACTTCATGTATCGCAATCTATATAAGCGAATCGAAGTCGTATTTCCTATTTATGACGACATCATAAAGAATCACCTCAAGA
>CAZAXY010000177.1:0-5640 GCA_964489125.1 uncultured Saprospiraceae bacterium | reverse complement strand
AACAGCCCTGATCATATCATCCCAGAAGACATCCCTCTGGATATCGTTTATGAGGATGGCCACCTCCTCGTAATCAATAAGGCAGCAGGCTTGGTAGTTCATCCCGGCACGGGTAATCACACTGGCACCTTAGTCAATGCACTTGTCTATCATTTAAAGTCTAAAGACCTTCCTGTCATGGAGGGCAACACTAACGACAGACCGGGCCTAGTCCATCGCCTGGATAAGGATACTACAGGTCTCATGGTTATCGCCAAGACCGAACCTGCCATGACCCACCTGGCCAAGCAGTTCTTTGATCACAGCATCGAACGTAGCTATCAGGCTCTTGTGTGGTCAGGATTTGAGCAAGAGAGTGGCACTATCGAAGGGCATATCGGCAGGCATCCGACGGAACGGATTAAGATGCATGTATTCGTTGATGGAGATGAAGGAAAACATGCCATCACGCACTACAAAGTCATCCACGACTATTATTATGTATCGCTCGTTGAGTGCAAGCTTGAAACAGGCCGTACACATCAGATCAGGGTGCACATGAATCATGTCGGGCACCCAGTCTTCAACGATGATCGCTATGGTGGTGATCGCATCAGAAAAGGCACGGTCTACAGCAAGTATCGCAGATTCGTGGAGAACTGCTTTGAGTTATGTCCACGACAAGCCCTTCATGCCAAGAGCTTAGGATTTATACATCCCGAGACAGGCGAAGAAATGCGATTTGAGTCTGAGCTCCCTGAGGATATGACTGCAGCTATCAGTCGATGGGAGGCATATTTTGAGACTAAAGGTGGCAAGACAGACTAAATCTTGTCAATAGCTAATCGATCATCAAATGAAAATGATTCCGAGCTAATAACTTTGATCTTCGTCACATCTGAGTGCAACGGATTGATCAGATAATTGTATTCCTTTGGAACAATGCTGCTGGGTACTTGCAAGACTGGGTATTTTCGGCTTTGTATGAACCGAGTTCCTATCGACTGCGTAGCACTCAGCGGGGGCTTGGCATCCCAATTATGGGGAAGACTACCGTCGTCTATGGTCATGACTATTAGATCGTCAGGAATCATAAGCTCAACTATGTATCGATCATTTGGAAGGTCTTCATTGAGATCAAGATGCACCGCCACTTCAAGAATTGCCAAGGCTCGAGATTCTGCTGTATACACCATAGGCGTATGGAGCATATTCCATCTATTCCCACTAGATGATGCAGCACCAATTCCATTTAGAATTTTTGATAAATACCTCTTGCGATCTATGCGATATACCTGCATTAAGCCATATTGCCATGCTCCATCCTATCCAATGCATACCGCACCTCACTAATACCCGTAATGGTATCAAATAGACTGCTGGGAGCAACTCCACCAAGAGATCGATTATTTTTTTGTAGCCACCTATGGAATTTTTGACGTTCCTGGTTGAACACTGACAGTCCATAGTCAAACAATTCAGATAGGATGATAATTATCTCACTATCTCGTCCTGACAGTATTGCATTTTCTCGTTTCCTTTTGTTGTAGGTTGTCTGAGCCAACCCCAGATAACCGAGCATACTCCGCACCGAGAGTCCACCTTGATGGCCAACTTGCTCTATTACAATGTAAGGCACACCCTTGCGGATGAGATTAATCCTATCCTTTGGTGACTTAAGCTGATGTAAAGCCTCATATGTAACCATCAAATCGTGAGCCTGAGATGCTTGATGTCCTAACTTGTTGTCATAATCGCCCATACCACAATGTAGCATATTTGCTTAATAATAGCAACACTATTGCTACATTTAAGTTCTCTTAATGGTTTGACTGTACTATCCATAATCATCATTATTAAAAGACAGCAGTAGATTATCTTCACATATAAAATTGACTTAGTGTTACTCAAAGATAGAATAGCTGTACTCCAAGAATTGGGTGATGCTTTAGTTGACCTACAAGGTGATCGAATAAATGCTGTCATTCAACAGGCATACTTAAAAAACACATGGTTTACTGTAGATAGTATACGTAAATCTCTAAGCGCAATAAGAGATCAGTTACTTAACCCTCAGCTAATATCATCTTGGATATCCCAATATCAGATTAACGATAGTCCCACTAACACTACCATCGGAATAGTCATGGCGGGTAATATCCCATTAGTTGGCTTCCATGACTTGCTGTGCAGTTTCATCTGTGGGCATAAGACCATGATCAAGCTCTCTAGCAAAGATGAAGTCTTGCTCCCTGTAATTATCGCTATGATGGTAAGCATTGATGAGCGGTGTGCAGCGCTATTTGAGCAAGTTGACCGATTGAAGGGCTACGATGCAGTTATTGCTACAGGCGGCGATACCGCTGCCGTACATTTCGAATATTACTTCAGAGATTATCCTCATATCATCCGCAAAAATCGTAGCTCAATAGCAATCCTTGATGGAACAGAATCTCCTGAAGAGCTTCAAAGCTTAGGCAATGACATCTTTGACTACTTTGGCTTGGGTTGTCGGAGCGTATCCAAGGTCTACCTACCTCGAGGATATGAACTTAACAAGCTGTTTGAGTCTCTCTATTCATTCAAGGACGTGATCCATCACAACAAATACAAGAACAACTACGACTACAATAATGCAACGATGATCCTGACTAATCAAGAGTTTCTGACTAATGATTTTCTTATTCTTAAAGAGGATGAGTCGCTGGGATCGAGGATAGCTACCCTCCATTATGAATTTTATGATGATCGAGAACAATTGATTGAGTCGCTCTATAGTAGGAAGGACGAACTACAATGCATATCAGCTAGAGATATCATAGACAATGACTTGTATGTTCCCTTAGGACAGTGTCAGTGCCCAGGACTATCAGATTATGCAGATCATGTTGACACCATCGAGTTTCTAACAGCTATAGCATGACCAAACAGGAGAAAGCCGACGATATAGCACAGATGTTGGAAGGTTTCTATCCCGAGATCCCCATACCTCTTGATCATAAAGATCCCTACACTCTATTGGTGGCAGTATTACTGTCTGCGCAGTGCACCGATAAACGGGTTAATGAAGTGACTCCATATCTCTGGGAACTCGCAGATAATCCTCATGACATGTCGCAACAGGCGGTTGCCGATATAAAGGCGATCATCAGACCATGCGGACTATCCCCTCGTAAGTCGCAAGCTATATACGACTTGTCTCACATCATACTTGAAGAGCACGAAGGTCAGGTGCCACAGTCCTTTGAAGCATTGGAGGCGCTTCCTGGTGTAGGTCATAAGACAGCATCTGTGGTGATGTCGCAGGCTTTTGGTGTTCCAGCATTTCCAGTGGATACGCATATCCATAGGCTAGCTTATAGATGGTGCCTTAGCACTGGCAAGAACGTTGAGAAAACCGAAAAAGACTTGAAGAGATTGTTCCCGAGAGACAAGTGGAATCGACTGCACCTACAGATCATATTCTTTGGCAGGGAATATTGTCCTGCTCGTGGACATGATATGAGGGTCTGTCCTATCTGCTCCAAGTATGGACGTAAATCATTGATGTCATGATCATCTATCGCTATGCTACATATGCCGACTTTGCCGATATCGCCGATATCCATGCCACGAATTGGCAAGAGAATTATCAGGACATCTTGTCCGCAACTTATCTCGCAGAGGAAGTTCATGAGGATCGTAAGCAGGTTTGGCGAGATAGGATGGGGCTGCCTAAAGCTAATCAGTACGTCATAGTTGCGATAGATGAGGATCAAGTGATAGGGTTCGCTTGCGCTTTTCTCGACTATGATCAAGTCCATGGTCACTATCTCGACAATCTCCATGTCCGTAAGACCTACCAAGGACAAGGTATCGGAAGAACACTGACATATCATGTTGCTAAGATCATTGCTATTAAAAGCAATGACAGTAGACTATTCCTGTGGGTATTCGAAAAGAACACTGCAGCGATCCAAACCTATAAGAATTGGAGCGGTCAGATAGGCGAAACAGAACACCTCGACATGCCCAGCGGCGGCGGTGGTGGAATAGCCACTCGGATATCATGGGTTAATAGTTCTTCACTCATCAATGAGAATTACCCTAAACTCGCCCAGCTATCATACACACCTATAGACTGTAATAAGTACGACCATTTAGAGATCGCTGCGATAAGACGTCAGGATATTAAAGTAATCTTCAAGGATTACCCAAATCCATATAGTGGTAAGATAAAGACCTTAACTATAGATCAAAAGGTAGAATACCTTATTACAAGTAATGGTTATAAAATACGCCTCGACAGAATCGCTCAACTGCTGGATAGTCTGGGTAATCTGATCTCGGAATTCGGTGATGATGCAAGCTGTCACGTATGAGTGCGTTAAGGAAGTATAAGTCTAAATCTAATGTCTTCAAGTACGCTTATTTAGGGATAATGACTTTAATGGCGTTAGCAATGTTTTGGTTTGATTTAAGCACTATCGATATGACTATACTACTAGTTATATCGCAATTCCCCGCTCTTATAGTTCCTTATGTATTAAGCACCTATTATCTCATAGGAGAAAATAACATTATCCGCAAAGACATCAACTATACTAAGCCCAGAATGAAAGATGATCCGCATTCATTCTTGATACCTATAAAAGCGATCGATATCATAGAACACAAGGGCAAAGCAAAAGGTACGGGTACATTGATCTTCAAGAATAGAGACAGTCTGTTACCATTGGGCAAGATCACTATTGAGCATGCTGATCAATTTATAATGGAGTTAAAACAGAAAAAAGCCGACATTCAGGTTATTCCTTCATGATTCTTCTATCTTCCAAATCTATATTCACCTTATGTACAAAGACATCATCTCCTACGAATTAAGCGATGGCACTTCTCAAGAAAAGCTCCTCGAAGTAGCACAAAAAGTGGTATCCGATTGGATGAAGAATCAAGACGGATTCCTCAAGTGGGAGATCCACACCAATAGCAATGGGAGCTATTCTGACATAGTATACTGGAGGTCTAAGGAAGATGCCAAGAAGTCTGAGGCCGATATGGGCAATAATCCACATGGCGCTGAATGGTTCGGTTGTTATAAGCCGGGATCGATATCTAGTAAAAATTTAAGTTTAATTGGGGAGTTCTAAATGAACTATGCCCAAACTTAATCTACAGATATCAGAGTCTCTCCAGGGTCAGTTCATAGAGAAAGAGCTTAACCTACTTTTAGTTTTTCAAGTAAACTGTCCTGGTTGTGTTCTGTATGCTATGCCATTGTTTAATGTGCTCTATAAGAAGTATTCAAATAGGCTCGGATTTATAGGCTTGTCTACAGCCTTTGAAGACTATGAATATAACAATATTGAAAATACTAAAGTCCTCTTGTCCGATGGAATACTGGTTGGAGAAACCAAAAAGGCGCTGACAAGCAGAGACATAGACAGACTGCCTTATGCAATAGATTTTCCCGTGGCGATGGACGCTAAAATGGGGGCAGCTGATCAGGAGTCTGTAGTAGAGCACATCTGTAATTCTGATCTCAATTTTGCATCGTTATCAGAAGTCGATCAAGTATCCGTCAAGAATCGAGTACGAGACTATCTAAACAGACAAGAAGCGGTTTCCATGACTTTCACCTCAAATCAGTTTAGGGGTACACCAACCATTGTACTATTTGAT
>CAZAXY010000176.1:0-5684 GCA_964489125.1 uncultured Saprospiraceae bacterium | reverse complement strand
TTCTCACTCATCTTTTCAAAGTTTCCTTTGAGCTTTTCGAGAATCCTGACGAATAGATTGATCTCTTGCTCATAGACCCCGTTGAAGCCTTCTTTTGCCAGGGAGTTATAAGTCTTAGTTGCCTTTTTTTGGATATCGTCTCCTGCGGGAGAGAGGTAGATTCTTTTGGCTCGTTTGTTCTTCTTATCAGGCAGCTTTTCAACCAACTCCTTCTTTTCCAGTAGTTTTAGGATGCGTGAAATTGAGGCGGGTTCTTTATTGGTAAATTCAGCAATTACAATTTGAGTAAGTCCTTGTTTTTGAGAAATAGCTGATAGCACGAGCCACTGATCATAGGTAATACCATATCCTGCTTTATGAAATGCATAGTTAACTATGTCTCGATAATTCTTGAGATTTTGCTCCGCCAGAAGCAAAACCTGGGCGGTGTTTTTTACAAGAAAACTCATCTGTTAGTGGATCTTTCTGCTGCCTTGTCTTTCTAAAAATACGTTATCGGACCTATTTGAACTAAAGCAAATGCAAATAGAAAGTTTGTAATTCTTGGATGTAAAACTCTTGATATATCTAACTATTGAGAATAGTCCACTTTAACTAGGCTTAAAGCAGAATTGCGTTGACTTGGCACAATCAAGGAACTGTTGTTGATCTGTATAGCATATTGGAAGATTAACCTCAAATTCTGGTACTCCGTACTGAGCAAGCTGTTTCGCTTGTAATTGCCAGCACCATCAAAAATATATTCGCTCACGGTGCTATTGGTCTTTATCTCGTCATTATAGATAAGTCTGACACGGCTCGGCGTCATGAATGTAAAGTAGGAGGAGAAAAGTGCATTGTCATTTTGAGAAAACTGCTTTTTGTAGAACACATGATACCAATCGAGTTCGAGATTTTGATCCAAAGAGATAACTACGAGGTCTTCACGATAGTGATCGCTCCATCCTACAGAGTTAAATCCTTGTTGCCGTCCTCTGAAGGTGTTGGAATTATTAAAGGTTGATACTCCTCCATTTTGTCTGACCAAATTTCTTGCGTGTTCAAAAACTAATATCGGAGAACCGTCAGCCTTGAGTAGCATAGAACTCACCTGAAAATTGCGCAATTTTTTATTCTTATTATTTCCATAAACTTCGAAGAAGACGACATCTTCAAATGGAATGAGGTAGATTTGTTCATCCTGCCAATTGTCTATGCTGCCATTAATCCAAACATATCCAGTACTTTGATCACGACTCTTTTCGTCGTAAAGACCAGTTACTGCTAAGCGGCGATTTTTATTATCAATCTTAAAGAATAAGTCCGAAGTAACTATATCTCTGAGTGGCAGGTTGATCTCTTCAGTTTCTGTGCCATTGGCTAAAAACCGAATAAACCGGGCGAAGTGATTGTCCTTGGCGCTTCTGTTATTGTTTCGTTCATAGAGGATTACGACATCTCCTTGATCAGAGACTTCTATTTGCTTAATGTCTTCATATAAGTTGAGATCAACTAATTGATATTTGCTGTTGAGCAAGGTTTTTTTCCGCCTAATATCAAACACCAAGATCGTCATGAGATCCTTTTCTGTGATATTATAGAGCGCTATTATGTTTTTGTTTTCTGAAATTATGGTTTCATATTGGAGCGCCTTAATTGATCTTTGGTCGCGAAAGATCTCGACGCTATCTACTCTATTAGCTGTCGCATTAAACACATCCATCTGGACAACTACTTCATCTTCATCTCTGAATCCGTAGAATACGGAAAAGGCGGTATCGGTATTAATGGCGTCATACACAAGTGCTCGATCACTGAGCAGGTCCACATTTCTCTCACTGCTAAGCACGAGATTTTCTTCAAAGATGTCTAGGATCTTCTTGTCCCCTTGGTCCCTAAACAGCAGAATGGATTCATCGACCTGGCCTAATAGATAATATGCCCTGTCAGATCGCAGATTGATCTCAGGAGATACAGTCACCATCTGTGCCAAAAGACATTGGCCAGCAAAGAAGAACACCAACAATGAAAATATCTTTTCCAATTAAATTTACATTCAACGTACAAACTACATAATCTAATGTCTTAAATCAAAAATAGTTATGGCAGACCGTCAGCCACTCATAGAATGTGTGGTCAATATTAATCACAGCCGACAAAACGACTTTATCGGCAGATTGGTTTCAGAGATCAACGTGTACGACTCAAAGGTTGTCCATGTTGATAGAGGAGAAGACGCTCAGAGAACAGTTATAACTATCATATCTCCTATTACGGAAATGGGCTCCATACTAGAAATCATTTATCATCGGTGTTCTCTAGAACAGGATATTATGAACTATAGTGGGAATCATCCCTCTGCAGGCATCGTTGATGTTGTACCGTTCATTCCTATCAGGGGTATTGACAAAGATGCTCTGAAGGCATGGGTGGATCAGTGGGCTACAGAAGTTGCAGGGACATATGAAGTGCCCATTATCTACTATGGGGACATAGCCAGCCAACCAAAGCAACAGCATCTTAGTGATATCAGGCGAGGAGGACCAGATCAAGCGAATCGGAGATTACGTCAAGGTGAACTTTCAGCAGACTATGGACCAAACAATAGCCATCCTAAGTTAGGACTAAGTAGTTGGACGGTTCGGGATTATATGGTAGCCTACAATGTTAGCCTCAACACAGATGATCTAGGGATAGCCAAAGATATTGCCAAGGATATTCGCAAATTAAGAATGCACGAAGAACGGTTACATGATGTTAGAGTATTGGGTTGGCTTACGGAGGAATATGGTTGTGCTCAGATCTCTGCGAATATTTATAACATAAATAAAATGACTATGAAAGACTTTTATGACTTAGTTGTTGAGATGTCCGAAGAGTATAAAGTTGAAGTGCTCGGGTCTGAATTAATTGGTATGACTCTATTCAAGGGGATGTCAGAACATTGCAATGAAGGCAATGTAGATTCTGTCATTGATTACATGAGTCTTTCCTGCCATGAGCCCTTCATAAAAGAGGAACGAATTCTTGAATTCGTGATCTGACGAAGCTACTCTTCAACATCTTCAATAATATAGAATCCCTCAGCTCCCTGTTTTTGATAGAGCGGCATGAGTATCCTACCAGTTTGAGGAGCTGTTATAGTAACTCCGTTATGTTCTGCTAGAGGATCGCCTTTTTCAATGGGCTTAAAGTTTAGGAAACCTTCAAGCGTTTCATAGGCGTCTCCATATTTTATAGGGTGTCTATATATCAGCCTTGATACCTTAGGTAAGCCCTGCGAATACTGCTTGAGAATGTCGTCATGTATGCTTTCGACATCTGTACTATCGACCATATTGAGATGTTTCATACAGTTGATCATTGCTGCTATCGCCCTATTTACACTTAACGGATCTAGGTGTCTACCAGATTCGAAAGTGAGAGAGTGAATAGCTCGCCTGTCATAGTCGGGGTTAAAATACTCCATGATAGTGCCCTTGATGTTGTTCATCATATTGAGGATAACAGGGGCGTTGAGACCCTTAGAGATGTCAAGGGATTTATGTCCTGGTCCTGGAATTGAAAATATACCACCATCAGACGAGGTGGTATGAAGGTCAAGTAAGATTACATCACGATGATTAGAGGATGTAAGCTTGTCATTGATTAATTCGATGATTTCATGCTTTTCGGTTATTTCATGGATCTGTCCACTCAACGTTTTTGGGGATTCTGTCCAGATTCTATTGAGATCATGATCGATAAATCGCTTGTTTAGTTCATAGGCTTTCAGATTCCCAATCAACCCAATAATTTCACCTCTGAATTGAAAGTTATGGTTGGTAATTGGCTCTACTTCCAGCATCTTAAATAGATACTCAAGGGCTTTTACCCCAGCAGGCTCATTACCGTGCATCGCCGACATTACTATTAGTAAAGGACC
Organism: uncultured Saprospiraceae bacterium; assembly: GCA_964489125.1. GTDB lineage: Bacteria > Bacteroidota > Bacteroidia > Chitinophagales > Saprospiraceae > GYS-P2D. The sequence continues at coordinate 1,780 of CAZAXY010000176.1, read as the reverse complement.
CTCAAGGTCATGGGTATATCTACCGATCAGTCTATTGAGCATTAGTACTTGATGAAATATTTAAGGGTAAGTCGAGAGAATAGGCTTGGCATGATTTTCGGTCTCTAACTAATACCCAATGTATAACCTGTGATGATTGTTTTGTTTGTTATAACGCTACTTTTTTCAAATAGTGATGATATTAAGATGGACTATATCAAAAAATATAGCCCAGTAGCAATTGCCGAGATGAACCGAACTGGAATCCCTGCAAGCATTAAGTTAGCGCAGGCCCTTCATGAGAGCAATGCTGGCGCATCTCATCTTAGTTTAGAGTCTAATAATCACTTTGGAATAAAGTGTAAATCATACTGGCAAGGGAACACATATTTCCATAAGGATGACGATTATAACGCTGACGGAGATCTAATTAACTCTTGCTTCAGAGCTTACGATACACCTGTTGATTCATATGTTGACCATTCTAACTTCATCGTCAATAGCATTAACTATGGAGGCCTTGTCAAGAGTTGTGGCAACGACTATAAAGCCTGGGCAAGAGGATTACAGCGATCTGGCTATGCTACAGACCCAACTTATGCAGAAAAGCTCATCAAAATAGTCGAGAACTATCAACTCTATCAATACGACTAAAATTAAACCCTGATCCTAAACGGGTTAAATGTTAAAATTTCACATATATAATTTTTATATATATAATAATTTTAATTATACTTGCAATGCATTTGGCTGTCTCAGCCATGTCAACTGAATTCTACCACCTGTCTGAATTGATAAATAGTGTACCTATTTATTACAACGTATTGCATAGTTTATTAAACCCAAATACAATGAATCTTTCAAAACTGGTTGTTATAACTGGTCTTTTTGTCACCCTAGGCTTTACATTAAGCGCACAGGTTAAGATCGGGGATAATCCATTAGAATTAGCTACAGATAGATGGTGGGAGGTACAGAGAGAAGGCGTTAATGAGTTTTTAATTGTTACCGACAGTCTATTCTTCGGGCGAACATCTAATCCAACAAGTAGTACGTCAGATCCTCTAATGCTCAAGCTATTTGGCTATGGACTTGAAAACTTCACATTCGGAGCAGGAGACCAAGCCAGCAATGGAGCGGGGAATAACTATTTTTTAGCGCCATCAGTCAATGGAGAAGTCCTGGAGGTGCCCATGAACTTGTCACTAGTCATTGAAGATAGCATTACTGCAGATCTCTCTGTAACTAATGGTGTAGATACGTTTGGAACGATAAATCTATTTGCCTTAGATTCGATATTCGCTACAGATATTGCCGTAGCTGATTCAATAAGCACTATACGGACATTGATCAACATGTCCAACAATTCTGACAACGATACAATAACTGGAAACGAGTACATCGATGAGATCAATGTTATTGGAGATTCTATATTAGAGTTTGTAGAGAATATTGCAGGTCGACTCGGCACTGAAAATAGAATCTCAGTTGACCTGAGTCCAATAATTGAGGGCAATACGTTCTATCTAGCAGATGGTACTCTTGATGAGGATAGAATTGTAACTGGCGATAACAACAGTCTTAACTACAATGATATTGACACATTTGATGTGGATGCTACTTTCGTCAACTTGGATGGAGATGAGGTCGCTATACAACAAGATGGTCAAGATATAATTATGATCAATGCTGCCGAAGACGTTAAGATAAGATCATCTGTTTTAGACAGTATTCTAGCACTTAATGGCACTAATGGATCAGTAACCTTAGGAGAATATGGTGAGGGGAATTTTAACGTATC
>CAZAXY010000175.1:0-5779 GCA_964489125.1 uncultured Saprospiraceae bacterium | reverse complement strand
ACCCCCGACCCGCTGATTACAAATCAGCTGCTCTGGCCAACTGAGCTATGCTGGCAATAATCGCTCATCTATCGTCGCAAAAAGCCACTAAAAGACGTGCAAAACTAATGTCAAATCTTAACAATTCAGGCCGTCCCTGAAAAGTGACTGCAAAAATAGGCTTTTTACCACAATAAGGAAACGTTGCTTTGCAGTTTTTTTCTTGAGTTTATTCCTTTGATCTAGGATGGGCGTGTTGATACACTGATCTGAGCCTATCTATACTGTTGTGCATATATATTTCTGTGGCTGATAAATTAGCATGGCCCATGATTTCTTTAACTGCATTGAGCTCAGCACCCTGATTGGCAAGATGGGTGGCAAAACTATGCCTCAGAATATGTGGACTTCTCTTTTTAACTGTGCTTACTAATGACAGCTGTGCATGAACAATATTATATATCAACTTAGGATATGCCTTCTTGCCTTTTCTCGTTGTGATGAGGAATATGGATTCATTTAACTGCTCATACTCCTTCAACTCTTGGTAGGATTTAATTGATTCTAGGAGTTTGTCGCTGACAGGAATAATCCGCTCCTTATTTCCCTTACCTATGACTTTAATCTGCCGCAAAGAATGATTTATATCTGATACTTTGAGGTTAATTAATTCTGAACGGCGAATTCCAGTGGTATACAGTAAGTCTATGACTAATTGATTTCTCACACTTTCGAAATCGTTTTGATCTATCTCTCGATCCAACAAGTCTTCTATTCGCTCCTCTCTTACTACGACTGGTAGCCGTTTAGCAATCTTCGGAGCGATAACCTTAGCTGTAGGGTTGCTGCTAATATGGCCAGACTTTTTCAAATACTTAAAGTAACTTTTGAGCGTAGAGATCTTGCGGTTGACAGTCTTGGCCGTATAGTTGTCTTGCATCAAATGAACTATCCAGGATCTTACATGAAAATGCGTCAATCCAATTTCATCTATCATTCCTAACTGAGCAGTAAGATAGACTGAGAACTGATCGAGGTCATTGATGTAGGATCGCACTGTATGGTCTGAATATCTGCGCTCATATCTGAGGTATTTTTCAAAACTCACCAGCCATTTCATATTATATTTTACTATAATATATCAACAACCATTCCTAATTATCTATTTGGAACATGCTCGGAGCACCATCATTAGTTAAGGCAATAAGATAATTTTCGCTTCCGATCTCGATCGACTGCAGCTCTTTAGTATTACCTGTTGCATAAAAACAATAGTCTGGGCACGAACCCGCCTCATAGTCTGACACGCCATCAGAGAGTAAAACCAAGCCTGTGCCAGCATCCAATCGAGGTGTTTCTACTTCAGTATTGTAAATATTACCAAGTAGCAAAAGATCATCAACATTGTCAGCATTGACATCTATAGACAATCCACTAAGTGCTGGGAAAGCCTGCGCTTGATGAGGTAATGACTGTACATGATAACTACCGTCTGACTGAGCAATTAATATAACCGACTCGAAAGTAACCACTTCTCGTGCATAAGCGTTGGAGACTTCATCTTTGCCATATATATCTATAATAGATGCATTAGCAAACTCATTATAGGTTTCAAATTTCTCTGCAATGAATGGCATCTGCTGGCTTGAGCACTCTCGACCACGTACAGGAACTTCTTCATTTTTGTAATGACTAGTCAACACAATATCTATAGTACCTGTCTCATCAAAATCTTCGGCATAGATTTTAAATGGCTTATCCTTGGAGGCTTTGTGTTTGATATTCTTTCCAACATTGCCGATTACAAAATCATCCATCCCATCTCCATTGATATCTGTGGAGGTAATACTATACCACCAGCCAGTAAGTTCAGATAGATTGCCATGCTCAGACAATTTATACTTACCTCCTTGATTTATATATAAGCGTATGCCTGACCATTCACCGACTATCATGACGTCAGTATCACCATCCTTATCCACATCGGATAGCTCAATGTCATTAATGATCTCTGGATCGGAAGACAAATCCTCAAAGTGCTCCTGAGTTACATCGATCAACGTCCCATCATCATTCCTCAATAGAAAGGAAGGAGCTGCAATAGGATAAGACTGTGGGATAATTCTATTGCCCACAATTATATCCTGATCTCCATCATCATCATAGTCGAGTGCTTGTATGGCGCCGCCGGAATAAGTAATTGAAGCAAGGGCAGGTTGATCATCCTTGACATATGTGCCATCGCCAGTATTTAAGTATATCCGGTCTCGGTAATAATCCGATCCTTCTGGCTGCTCGTTACCGCCACTCATAACATAGAGATCTTGGTGTCCATCCCCATTTATATCAAAAAATAAAGCATCAACATCCTCGTGATTTGCATCTGCGGTAAAGGCTTCCTGAATACTTGCGCTAAAAGATCCTCCATCACTCAAGTACAAAACTCCAGGCTGTCCAGATGCGCCTCCTATGTAGAAATCCCTAACACCGTCACCGTTTAAGTCGGCCTGAGCCATGCATGGACCAATGGTAGATTGCTTCTGAGGAAGCAAGATCTCAGTGTCAAAATCATCATACTCATTTTCTTGATGCTTATAATTAATACCTAAAGCTGATGGTGAAAATCTCTTGTACTTAGTACGTTCTCTTCGCTCTACATACGTTTGAGCTGTTTGCTTTGATACGCTCAGTTTTTGATTGGCCGCAACATCGGTCTTTACAGACCTTGTGCCGTCAGTCCAATACACAATTAAGGAGTCCACCTCTTCTATCATCCCTAAACCAAAGTGTGCTATTGGTTCTAATGCTGATCGATACCCTCTCGTGATACCAGGCTCATATGTTATAGTTTTGTTCTGGTAGTGCGCTTCAATTCTTTTGCAAGTGAGTATAGGCTCTGAAACCTCTACACTTAAGTAGTTATTTGCATCAGATGCATTGTTACGATACAACAATGCTGGTTGGTCAATATTATTAATGACCATATCCAAATCACCATCTCGATCTAAATCAACTAATGCCGCACCATTAGAATACGTTGACTCTGATAATCCAACTTGATCCGCTATATCGACAAATGAGGTAGTTCCTGTGTTTCTGTAGAGTATGTTAGGCAAAGATTCAGTAGGCATTTCATTATAAAGCTTTAGCTTAATACTCTGAGGAACATCACCGTTATGATCCTGTCTAGCTTGATTGACCTTTGCCTTGAAATCATTGTCAAGCGCATACTTACGATACCCATTGGTGATAAAAATATCCCTATGGCCATCAAGATCAAGATCCTCCATTAATGCAGTCCAACTCCAGTCGGTCTTGGCCACCTGAGCGAGATGCGCTATGTTATCAAAGCGCCCTTGCTCATTATTAAGGTGTAAAGAATTGAACATATACTGATGCGCAAACCCAAACGCATCTGTCAGAAGGTTAAATGATGGCACATCCATGGAGGCCATGAGCGTTTTGCTTCGCACATGATCTTGAGACGCCATATCAAGCACAAATATGTCTTGCGCCCCGTCATTATTAATATCTGCTATATCCACTCCCATTCCAAAAAATGAGGTGTGATTGATATGCGTCTTTATCCGATCACTGAACGAGCCATTCTTTCGGTTGATGTACAGGTTGTCAGGCAAATAGTAGTCGTTAGCGATATAGATATCTGGATAGCCATCTTCATTAATATCGCTAATCGCCAATCCCAATCCAAAAGTCGGCTTTGTTATCCCTGCTTCTTTTGACACGTCAATAAACTTGCCACCATCATTTCGATAGAGATGACTGAAACTTTCATAGTAGTCTTGAGGCCTTTCTAAGATTCGGCGCTGAAAACTAATAGGGTCATAACCGTACAATGAACTTTCGTTCATGACAATACAATCTAGGTCGCCATCTCTGTCATAATCAAAAAAAGCTGATTGTGTGCTGATACCCTGGTCGGCTAATCCAAAAGAGTCGGCTCGTTCTGCAAATGTTAAGTCGCCATTATTGACATATAGTAGGTTCTTTCTTTTGCCAGACTCATATGGACCACCCTGAGATATATAAATGTCATGATGTCCGTCCCCATTAATATCGACTACAGTGACCCCATTTGCCCACTGTTTGCCAGCATTGATGCCAGCACTCTCTGTAATATCTTGAAATACAAAATCTCCTTTGTTTAGATAGAGTCGATTATTAACCTGATTGGCCGTGAAAAATAGATCTGGTAGATCATCGTTGTTGACATCAATAACCGCAACACCTGAGCCATTATAGAAGTAATCGAAGTCAAAAAGATTGAATTTGGTATTGACATCATGAGTAAGGTCATTACTGAATGTCACATTAGAGTGTTCTGATTTCACCTTCTCGAAACCAAACTCAACACTCTGTTGATTTTCTCCATCTGTCTTGCAGCCCATTAATGATATCATCACTAATAAAAGAATGAAGAACAGAACATGTAAAATATCTATATTGAGATTTTTCATTCAACTCACCATTATTAAGAATGAAAGTGGAAATCGCTTTTCATAAATTTTAAATCTACTTAATTAATGAGATATTCCATTTATGCATTTGTTCTAACTGCAATTTTGTCCGTTGGTCCCTTCATCTCGGTAGATGCGCAAAATTACTTCAATCTTAAGTTAGGTACATCACTATATTCTCAAACAAATTCAGGAGGAAGCCCAATAATAGGTTTTGTTGGAGGAATCAGCTATGAGCCTAAACTTGCTAATAAGATATGGCTAGAAGTAGGAGCTCAGTATGTTGACAAAGGTACTCGTATCGGCACAATAGGAAACGTGACGCAGTTTACTACAAGACTGCGATATGTGGATATACCTGTGTTTGTCAAATACACTTATGAAGTGCGTAATTATTTCACTTGGGCGGTATATGGAGGCCCCTCTATAGGGTTCGCTTTAGGAGCTCGTAATCGCTTTTTCAGCATTGGGCAACCCGTAGTGATAGATATCCCTATAGGTGGGAATGGGGGATTGAACTCAACGGACATTGGTGCAAATGTAGGAGGAGAACTTAACTTTAAAACTGGTTATGGATATGCGAGCCTATTTACTGAATTTCAGTACGGATTATCTACAGTGCTCAATGATTTAGCCGGGAATAGTTTGAACAATATTGGATTGAGTGTTGGATTAAAATTAAAATTAGGCAAGAGATCAGAGATCGAAGAAGCTCCTATTGATCTCAATCGATTGTAAGTCCATTCGAATGTAAGTCCATATATCACTTAATCGACAATAACTACCTTCTCGGCATAGATTGGTCTTTGCGCTGAATCGAATCCGACCACAATATGTAGTCCTGCACTACGGATCACTGAATTCAAATCCTGCGTCAGGAAATCTTGTGGTTCTAATGTCGCCAATGTTCGACCCATTAGGTCAAATACTTTTAATATCTCTATACGTTCAAAGATCTCTGGACACTGACGCCTATTACGACACTCGATGTCAGGTATGTCAAAAATACTGGTTGATCTATCGGTGCTACAGCCAAAATCTATATCTGCATCAGGATTAAAATTAGAAGAAGCGCTATCCATACATCCTAGTACAAAGAAATCGCTGTTATCATCGAAGAGCCTTACAAACTGATTAGCTGGTAGATCTTCATATCTGGTCTGTATACCAGATCGCCATCTAATGACTACCGAATCAACAAGTTCCGCATCTGCCAATCCAAAATGCATAAACTTAGTATTCTGCGAGGCATGAGTGCCCCCGCTAAACTTATAATCTACGAACTCCTCTCCATTAACAAATAGTGACACTTCACTGCCAAA
>CAZAXY010000174.1:0-5871 GCA_964489125.1 uncultured Saprospiraceae bacterium | reverse complement strand
ACAGTACTACCTATCTCAAAGAACGTCTCGGTACAAGAGGCATAGACCGCATCCATTATATCTTGTTGTGAGGTTGCATCCGTTTCAAATGGGGTAACTATGAATTCACCTTGAGCAGAAATCGTCTGTAGATGGACCACACATAGTGCAATAAATAGAAAGATTGAATTCTTCATGTATTGTATATTAAAAAATGAACCAATAAGCACTGTCAACTGATGACAGTACAGCTAATGATTGATTGATTGATTAGAAGTTCAAGTTCTATTACCCAAGTGAGGTTAACATCTTACTCAATGAGAGATGCAGCTATTTCTGACGAATGCAGGTATTTTCCGATAGGTACAGGCAAATAAAATACATATATAAATAATTATTTATATATATTCAACGCATATACAACAATTAACACTATTAATTTTTTTAACACGTGTAAATAGCTGATAATTCAGCTTGCTTTCCGTCGGTCTTAGGCCTTGTTTTCAGCTGTTGGGATATAACCCATTCCTCGTTGAGGACGATATGGAATAGGGCATAAAACAATTGATCAGCGTCCCTATCAAAATTAAGTTCATCAATAGAGTTCATCAGCAAGTTATGCTGAATCGTGTGGGTCATTCCTAAAGCAGCCTTGTAATCCGCAATTGTCTGAGTGATCAGGTTTGAGTCCGAGCCAGATTTCAGATATTCAAACATTTTATTTTCTTTAGTAAAACAAGGAAACCTAAGCTTTTCGGTATCATTGATCAGATACCCACATGCATTCGTCAAGAATGGAAGTTCCATTAGCATATGAGAGCTGATGAATCGTTTCTTTTGGTTGTAAGGATAATTCTTAGTAAATGGGAAACGTTCAAGCTTATCTATCCTCATCCTCTGAGCATGCAGTTTATATAATTGACCGACATTAGTATAATCGGATCCACCTGCAAGTTCTTTTCAAATTGGTGTTTAAGTTGATTAATCGCAGCTAGAATGTTATCACTAAATAAAGAAGCAAGTTCCTTAGAATGGCTATGCGATAAATAATCTTCTACCACCTTAACAGCTGCAATTGGATCAACATTTTGTACATCTGTGTCAATCTGCTCCAATTTGGTGGGTGTAACATCCATACGACCATAGCTAGAAGTGGTAAAGATCACTACTACTAAAATCGATGTTCTGTACATAATTAAAGTCAGTAACTATTGGATCGAAAAGGATCTTATAGTTTATCTGTTTGATTGTAAGTCTCTGAGGCGAGTCAATCCATAATAGACACATACAGTAGATATCAACAATAGGATTGCACTAGCAATATATGGTGCTCCCGGAAAATAGACCTCTTGCGTAAATCTAAAAAATAGGGTGGTCGCAATTGCCGGACCAATAATGGTTGTAATACTCAACATACTCGCCAGCGCTCCTTGGAGATTTCCTTGCTCACGGTCATTGACATTCTTAGAGAGTAGTCCCTGCAATGTTGGTCCAGCAACACCCCCCAAAGCATAAGGAACTAAGATGAGATAGATCATCCAGCCCTCAAAGGCAAAAGCAAAAAGAGTCATACCAACGCTCCACAGCATAAACCCTCCTAAGATCGTCTTGTACTCGCCAAAAGTCTTAACTATTCGGCCCAATAGCCCGCCTTGTACTATAGCGACTAACAGGCCAACAAATGTCAGACTGAGTCCAACATCCATTTCGTCCCAGGTGTAAACCTCCATAGTGAAGAAAGACCAAATGGCAGGCAATACCTGACCAGCAACATTAGCTAAAAAGAGAGCGACAATAAGCAATCCTAATCCCTTATAAGTGCTGAGATGTTGTAATGAAACACCCGGTATCATCTTCTTGAGAGATGGCTGTCGTCTCTTATCTGGTGATAGTGATTCGGGCACTAAAAAGTAACCAAACAGGAAGTTGGCAAATGATAGCACTGCAGCTACATAAAACGGCAAGCGAGTTGCGATATCCCCTAATATACCTCCTATAGCCGGACCAATGATAAACCCTAATCCAAATGCCGCACCTATGAGTCCAAAGTTCTTAGCTCTGTCTTCTTCGCTCGAGATATCCGCAATATATGCATTGGCAGTGGTAAAGCTCGCCCCACAGATCCCGGCGAAAATTCGCCCAATAAACAACCAAACAATTGTGGTAGCAAAGGCGTGAAGTAGATAATCCAAACTCAATCCTATCAGACTCAATAGCAAGATGGGTCTACGACCATAACGATCACTCAACTCCCCCATCACTGGTGAGAATAGAAACTGCATCACTGCGAAGGAAACCATAAGTAATCCCGCCCAAGCGGAAGCTTCGCTGAGACCTTGACCCGTCAATTCTTCGATTAGTCTCGGAAAAACTGGTATGATTATGCCAAAACCTATGACATCAATCATAACAGTCAGAAAAATAAAAATCAGCGCTCGTTTCTGATTTACCATCGTGCAAAGGTCACGAATTTTATAGATACTCTTGCATTATATTAGGCTTGGTCTACCTTTATAAAAAATATGTGAATTAGTCTATGGCACATGCTTCAGAACAGATGCCCTATTTCATTAGGCCCTCTATCAATCTAAGTGATGAGGATAAAATAGAAGCTTATAAAAACGTGGAATCTAACCTTAGTGCATTGCTCGGAGAAGAACAGGACATCCTTGTTATCATGTCCAGCATAAATTGCATTCTGAAGTCTCACCTGCCCTATTACTACTGGGTCGGGTTTTATCTCGTCCATGGCGATATTCTTAAGGTAGGACCTTATCAAGGCACACTCGGATGTATTGACATCCCAATAGGAAGAGGCGTCTGCGGTAGAGTGGCGCAATCACAGCAGACTATTATAGTGGAAGACGTTCATGCACTGGCGCAGGGAGCAGATCACATCGCTTGTGACCCTAATTCGCATTCTGAGATCGTACTGCCTATAATTAATGAAGATCATGAACTGATCGCCGTATTCGATGTGGATAGCACGCTCAAGGCATCATTTAATCACATCGATCAGCAATACCTCGAAGTGATCTTAAGTAAGTTCTTCCAACAACGCAAACTAACAAGCGTATTCGCCTAATACAGATATCATGAAATCACTTTCTGATAGAGGTCGTCAAGCTGCCCAAACACCGCTAAGGGTGGATTGGGATATCACATTTGAAGCACTAGATAATCAGTACCACCCCGTGGATAATCCTGCGGGCTCATTTGCCCTCAACATTGCTGAAAATCGACTCCAATGGATCTTGCTAAAACAAAAATTTAGAGAGATCTGCACTAACGATGAGTTGCCAGACTGGGTTATGGGTTATACCTCTACCCTTGGGGACATAAATTTTAGAGAGGCCGTAGCTCGATTTTATCAAGAGCAAATCTGTGATGTAGAGATCGATCCAGAATTAATGGGAGTCTCAGGAGGAGCTACTGGTGTTGTCGAAATGTCTGCATTAATCTTAGCTAATCCTGGAGACTATTGTGCTATTCCAGCTCCGGCATATCCTGTATATGAGAAGGACCTCGGAAATATCGCTGGCGTCATCCGATACAATTTAAATAGCACAACTAAAACGATATCAATAGCTGATCTCACCAAGGCACGAAAGAAACTCAAGAAAAAAGATAAGAAGCTAAAAATGGTGGTGCTCACCACTCCTGACAATCCCACAGGGCAAAAATATACCAGTAAAAAACTTAGAAAAATCGCCGAGTGGTGCATGGATAAGCAAATCCACCTCGTGGTCAATGAGATCTATGCCCTATCAAACATCGATACTACTCATCCAGAACTCATCAACGATTACACCGAGGGAAAGTCTTATAGTTCATTTTTGAATATCATGGATGACTACAAGAGTGATTTTCTCCACCACTGGTACTCCATGTCCAAGGATTTTGGCATTTCTGGATTTAGAATAGGCGTGGTCTATAGTCACAATGTCCGATTCATCAAGGCATATGAAAACCTGAATATTGGGCACACCATCTCCAACCATACTCAATGGATGATGGGGCAGCTACTTCAGGATACTGAGTGGATCAATCAATACATCATCGATAATCAGTCTCTCTTAACTCAGTCTTATGTTTCTGTAACTAAACTCCTTAAGAAGCATAACATACACTATGTGCCCGCTCGAGGTGGACTTTTTATTTGGATCGATTTATCCAGATACTTGTCAGGTCAAACACGCGCTAAAGACGAACGATTTTGGAATGACCTGTATGTTAGAACGGGAATCCTTCTAACACCAGGTCATGGATTTGGACATAGAGAGCATGGCAAGTACAGGTTGGTTTATCCATATGTGAGTTACGAAGATTTACAAGTAGCTCTGGCTCGACTTGATGAATATTTTAGCAAGCAGTAGTCGATGAAAAAAGTGTTCAAGCGAATCATAATTGGTCTTGCGATACTCTACATAATATTGCTTATCAGTATATACATCGCACAGGAGAAGTTACTATTCAATCCAGATAAATTATCCGAAAGTCATGTGTTCAGAGCGGGGCAAGAAGTAGAGCTGGAAGTAGCACCCCAAGTATCACTCAATTGTATCTCCATCGATAACCTAAACGATAACGGTGTGATCCTATATCTGCATGGCAATCGGGGTAGCAACAGACGTTGCCTACGTCAGCTCATGGTATATGATGGTTTAGGATATGATCTATTTATGCCCGATTATCGCGGCTATGGCAAGAGTGATGGATCCATGCTGTCGCAAGATCAGGCATATGGCGACATGCAAGTCGTCTATAATCATCTTAAGGAACGGTATGGAGAGGATCGCATTACGATCCTTGGCTACTCATTAGGATCTTCCATGGCGAGCCATCTTGCAGCGACCAATAACCCTAAATCCTTACACCTCGTGGCACCATACAAGAGTCTGATTGCCATGAAGAACAAGTTTGCTCCGGTGATCCCAAGTTTCTTATTGAAGTACCCATTTAGAAACGATAAAAATCTATCCGGTGTGAGTTGTCCTGTTGCGCTTTATCACGCCCCTAATGATGAGTTGATTCCTTATGATCATGCCAGAAGCTTATCCGAGATCAATCATTCATTCAAGCTAATCGATCTCCCAGGATCGGGTCATCGAGGATCAATATTCAATGATGCTGTACGGCGCAATATTGATTAAAACACAGTCACTGTGCCAGACATTATCATCGGATCTTGGTCATCTAAATAGACAACAATCTTATACACAAAAACTCCTGTCTGAGCCAATTGTCCTCTGAAATCACCATTCCATCCCGCATTTTGGTCAAGTGTCGAAACACCTTCCTGACGGAATAGTATTCCGCCATATCTATCAAAGATATCGATATCATAAGCCGCTTCGATTCCATCTGGAAGTACGGGTCTTAGTACATTATTGCCTTGAGTACTTGAAGGTCTAATCGCATTAGGTATGTACACGTTTACGTCAGCTTGACGAATGATTATTGGAACAGCAATAGTGGTCTCGCAACCATTGACATCCACTATACTGGCGGTAAATCCAGTATTTTGATCTGTAGTAATTATTGGATTAAGGCAATCCGTACAATCTAGTAGATCGCTATCCCAGGAGATAGAGCTTATCTGATCTGCATTAGTCACATTCAATTGAAATGAAGGACTACCAGCAATCGGTTCTAAGCTCACACTAAAGTTAGGTTCATCATAGAATGTAAGGTTGACTTGGATTACGCTATCGCATCCTCCTGGCATCGTGAACGTCTCAGTGCCTGTCGAGTTGAATCTATCATAAATCGTATTGCCAATAGTTACGCTTGATTGGCTACATAGCGTATCCGTGAATTCAGTAGTTACCCCTTCAACAAAGGAGAAATCGATTATCAACACACTATCACAACCGTTGACAGTCTGCAATA
>CAZAXY010000173.1:0-5933 GCA_964489125.1 uncultured Saprospiraceae bacterium | reverse complement strand
GAGTTAAAGGTATTCTATTCTACCACCTTAGACCTAACATATATATATAGGTTGCACTCTATTAGATTAATACGACGTATAAGCAGATGTATAGACCTTTTTATCTGACGAAAATCCATTCGTATTCTGTTGACAGACTATCGTCATAGGCGTAATTGTCGGTGTTGAATCCCTTGATATGCTCTTGAACTGTTAATCCATTTTGGATGATATATTTAGCCATCAGACCCCTGGCCTTCTTAGCATTGAAAGAAATAAACTTAAGTTCGCCGTCTCTATACTCTTTAAAGTTGATAGTAAGGACATTTGCTTTAAGCTTATTTTTTTTAACAGCCTTGAAGTACTCATTTGACGCTAAGTTGATGATGGATTTACTTCCTATGGATTTGAGATCTTTGTTGAGATCATTAGTTATTGTCTGATCCCAATATTGATATAAATTGTTACCTCGAACTGTCTTAAGTCTGGTTCCCATTTCTAAGCGGTAGGCATGCATCAGATCGAGGGGCCTCAACAGACCATATAACCCAGAGAGTATCCTAAGATGATCCTGAGCAAACTGCATCTGGGACTTTGACCAGGTCTCGGCCTGTAAGCCCTTGTAGACATCGCCATCAAATGTATCTACGGCTATCAGGCTACTATCCGCCTCATGTGTCTTTCTAAATGATTTGTACCTAGATCGATTTAATCCCGCGAGATCTTTGCTGATATGCATCAATTGCATAAGATCTTCTTCTTGGTATCCTCTCAATACTTTGACCAGTTCAAAAGACTCCTTACGGTGTCTCGGAATGGTATAGTCTGCACGCTGTGTTTGAGCTTCGTTAAGTGATTTGGCTGGTGATAATAATATGATCATTATTGTTTAATACTGCTGTTTAGAAATAAAAAAGCCGACAACATCCAAAATGTTGCCGGCAATATAAATTATCTCGGAATCTCTCGACTAGTTCGGGATTTTAAGGCCAGTCTTATTCTCAGGAACACTCTCCTGCTCTACAGCCTTATTGATCTGTCCTTTGACTCTTAGCACTATTGGCTCTCCAGCTTGATTAGTCGTAAGCGTCACAGTTTTGTTGATTTTGCCCAACCTCTTAGTGTCGTAGCGTATTTCTATTTGACTCGTTTCACCTGGCATAATAGGTTCTTTGGGCCATACAGGAACTGTACATCCGCAACTTCCACGGGCATTAGAGATGACTAGAGGTTCCGTGCCAGTATTGGTGAATTCAGCAATTCTAAGTGGATCACCATGTTGCTCAATCGTTCCATATTCAACTGTCAATGATTCAAAAGTCATTATTGGTCCTGAAACATCTTCTTGTGCCGTCGCCAGCGTAAAAGCACCAATGAAAAGTGCCAAGGTTAAAAATATCTTTGTTGCTTTCATTACTTATTTGTTGTGATTCAAAGTTAAGTATTATTTTACTATTAGACTTGTCTGGTCAGCGATGGTCTGTTAATCATAAGTTAAGCCTCAGTACTAATCTTATCAGAGAACCGAACAAAGATTTTATTTTTGCAGTCCTTTTGACAGGAATATCAAAATACGCAAATGACATTATACGATAGTTTAGATGCAGAGCTGAGGTCTAATATCGCGTCATATATTCCTGAACGTGCCAGAAATATGGCACTTGAGGTAATCCAGGATTTTTGGACAGGATTGGTGAGTAGAGAGCTAAGTCTACAGGGTAGGAGGGAGGTCCTTACGGGCAAGGCAAAGTTTGGCATTTTCGGAGATGGAAAGGAGCTCCCACAATTGGCAATGGCCCGGGCTTTTAAGAAGGGGGACTATAGAGCTGGCTATTATAGAGATCAGACCTTGATGTTATCACTTGGGTTAACAAGCGTGGAAGATTTCCTATCGCAGATGTATAGTGATGTAGCGTATGATCCATACTCGGGAGGGCGCCAGATGACGGGTCACTTCGCCACGGCTTTCAATGCAGCGAATAACGAATGGATCAACCAGACAGAACACTATAATATCTCATCAGGTATCAGTTGTACAGGTGGGCAGATGGGACGAGCCATAGGTTTGGCTGCGGCTTCCAAATACTACCGCAATTTTCAAGGAAATTTTGACTTCAGTCAGTTTAGCGATAATGGAAACGAGGTATGCTTCTGCACTATAGGGGATGCGAGTACGTCGGAAGGTGTCTTTTGGGAAACCATTAATGCCGCCGCCGTGACCCAAGTGCCATTGGTTGTTGCGGTTTGGGATGATGGATATGGCATATCTGTACCCAAAGAACTACAGACCACTAAGGGCAGTATATCTAAGATATTAAAGGGTTTTCAGAAGAAGAAAAAGGATGCTAACGGGATCAATCTGTATCAGGTTGATGGCTGGGATTATGCCAGTCTCTGTGTAACCTTTGATCAGGCCACGGATCTGACGCGCAGGCTGCATGTGCCATCTGTAGTACATGTGAGTGGTCTTACTCAACCGCAAGGGCATTCGACTTCTGGATCGCATGAGCGTTATAAATCAAAGGAGCGCCTCTCATGGGAGCATGAGCATGACGGCCTAATCAAAATGGGCGAATGGATGCTTAAGAATAATCTCTTGTCAGAAGAGCTCATGAATACCCTCAAGCGAGAAGCAAGGAGTTATGTCAGAGAAAAGAAGAAGGTTTCGTGGAAGCGATTTCAAGATCCCAATAATGAGTATCGTACCGCATATGATTCTATAGTTTCGACTCTGCCAAATGAGGTCAATAAGGATGAATATATAGCCTCTCTCGTTGCCGATCATAAGTCTATGGTCAACCCAACGAGTAGTGAAATATTAGCTAACGCCCAGGCTCTGCATTTTGCCCTGCGCTCGACTAGTCGAGACATTCCAATAACTTTAGGAGAGTTTATTGTATCCCTTCAGCAGAAGTATAGAAGCGATTACGGGCACCACCTTTACGCTAGTGGTGATCAAGCTGCCATCAATGTGCCGATAATTAATCCTACTTATTCTGATAGTAGTCCGCTAATGAATGGCTTTGAGATAATCAATACTTTTTTTGATCGGAAGATGGAAGCCGATCAGCGCATCATTGCTTTTGGGGAGGATGTCGGACAGATAGGTGATGTCAATCAAGGAATGGCAGGCTTGCAAAAAAAGTTTGGGGAGGATCGAGTATTTGATACAGGTATCCGAGAGTGGACCATCCTTGGTCAAGGTCAGGGTGCTGCGATGCGAGGACTACGTCCGATTGCTGAGATTCAATACATCGATTACCTGGTATACGCACTACCTCTATTGACTGATGATATTGCCACCTTGCGCTATAGATCTAATAATCTCCAACAAGCTCCGTTGATCATCCGCACAAGAGGACACAGACTCGAGGGGATCTGGCATACTGGATCGCCAATGGGAATGATGGTACACGCTTTAAGAGGCATATACATCCTCACTCCTCGCAATATGGTACAGGCTGCTGGAATGTATAATACAATGCTTCAATCAGCTGATCCTGCGATTATAGTAGAATGCCTCAATGGATATAGATTAAAAGAAAAGCTTCCCGATAATATTGGAGATTATACGGTACCTATAGGTATGCCTGAGGTGCTACAATCTGGCTCAGATGTTACAATAGTAACTTATGGAAGCTGCGTACATATAGCTCGTGAAGCCATTAAGATTTTGGATCGTTTTAGTGTGGATGTAGAGTTGATTGACGCTCAGACTTTAGTCCCATTTGATATGGAGCATATCATCCTTCAGTCTCTAAAGAAAACTAACAAGATCCTATTTCTTGATGAAGATGTACCTGGTGGAGCTACCGCATATATGATGCAGCAAGTAATAGAAGTACATGGTGGCTTTAACTATCTTGATGCACCACCTAAAACAGTAACTGCCAAGGATCATCGAACTCCTTATGGCAGTGAGGGGGATTATTATTCTAAGCCTCAGGTATCAGATGTGGTCGAGGCCATCTATCATTTGGTGTTTGAGGAAGAATATCATTGATATATTCATTATTATTGTAATATGTAGCTTCCATAGCCCATTACTAATTATCAATTAAGACCATTATAACTCATAAACATATCTTGAAGCATCTCGTCATCATACCGACCTTTAATGAGAAGGAGAATGTCCAGGCGATTATTGAGGCAGTATTTGATTTAGATGGGTTTGATGTATTGATTGTCGATGATGGATCTCCAGATGGCACGGCAGATATAGTTAGAGGCCTACAAACGACATATGCTGGTCGGCTCAATATGTTGGAGCGAGAAGGGAAATTAGGGCTGGGTACGGCTTATATCGCAGGATTTAAGTTCGGATTAGCGCACGGCTATGATTATCTCTATGAGATGGATGCAGATTTCTCGCATAATCCTGAAGATCTCCTTAGACTGAGGAGTAATTGTGTGGACAAGAATTATGATCTTACAGTCGGCTCACGATATACTAAGGGTGGAGGTTTTATCAACTGGCCTAAGGATCGAATTCTCATCTCCAAGGCCGGATCGCTTTATGTGCGCTTAATCACGTTCATGCCTATTAAGGATGCCACGGCAGGATTTATATGCTATTCAAGCAGATTCTTAAATGCCATCAATCTTGATAAGGTCGGTCTGAAGGGATACGCCTTTCAGATTGAAATGAAATATATTGCTTGGAAGCTTGGATATAAAGTAGGAGAGGTTCCAATAATTTTTAAAGATCGTGAGCTCGGCACATCTAAGATGCATATGGGGATTGTCAAAGAAGCCATTGCCGGTGTCCTCAAATTAAGAATGCGAAATATCAAGAAGTATTACACCTAATAATCGCCTTGTTGAATATTTGGACATTAAAAACTAAACAAACGTCGGAGTATTGTTGATTAGTCCCTGCTATGACTAAAACTTTGACATTGTTACTCAACATCTGTCTCCTGAATTCATTCATATTCGCAGCTCTGTAATATTAAGTAATTGTTAATTGAATAGTATGCGATTGTTAGGTGCGGTGATTGTTATGACCCTTTTTGCTGGGCTGATAACAGCTCAGGAGACTACGGGGAATCTCTCTGGGGTTGTAGTTTCAACAGATGGAGAGGAAGTGCCGTCCGCAACATTAACACTCGTTAATCTCAGTACCAATGAGAAACTATTCACTACAAGCCAGATATCAGGCAACTACAAGTTTCTGAACATTACTCCTGCAACCTACACTCTTGAGGTTCGGTTTTTAGGATTTGATACTTATCTGAATAACAACATCCAAATACAATTGGGTAAGGAAACTATTCATGATATTATGATGGTAGAATCAGGAATAGATCTGGGTGAGGTGACTGTAATCGGCGAAAGAGCTACAGCGGAGTCAGAGCAGTATCTTACCGAGGAGCGGATAAAGCAGACGCCTACAATATTTAGAAGTATACAAGAGTTACAGCGAACCAATCCAGAGAATAACCTCAATTCGTTTCAAGGAGCAAGTAATCGCTTCAATAACCTCAATATAGACGGTGTAGCTACCAATGATATAATTGGCTTTCAAGAGCCTGCCAGTGGAGCAGCGGGATCTCAAGCTAATGGAACACCAGGTAGTCTTGCTAAGACACAGCCCATTGGGTTTGGTGCGATCAAAGAGTTGTCTACAAAGACAACACCATTTGATGTGAGTATCGGCAACTTCAATGGCGCCAGTATTAATGTCATTACTAAGAATGGCACTAATGAGTTTAAGAATAGCATCTTCGGTTTTATCAATAATAGAGCGACAACCGGTAGGAGACTTAATGGCGATGACATAGAGGTTCCCCAGTTTTCTGACTATCAGGTAGGGTTCAACAGTGGCGGACCACTGATTAAGGACAAACTATTCTACTTCGCCAATGCAGAGTTCGCTCGATCTGATATTCCTCTTGTAAATAGTCCCGGATCCTTAGGGTCTAATATTTCAGTAGAAGAAGTACAACAGATTA
>CAZAXY010000172.1:2395-5947 GCA_964489125.1 uncultured Saprospiraceae bacterium | reverse complement strand
ATCTTGACAAAGCCCTCAGGTACTCCACCTGCTTTTGCTTTGCCAGAAGCACTAAAAGGAAACTTTCCGAGCTTGATTTCATAGCCAGCCTCTTTTGCCGCCGCTTCAGTCAATCCAACTGATGCTACTTCAGGGCTACAATAGGTACATGATGGGATGTTATCATAATCAAGTGGATGTGGATTCTCACCTGCTATTTTTTCTACGCAGATGATTCCTTCTGCACTGGCAACATGTGCAAGTGCAGCACCTGCAACTACATCTCCTATGGCATATATGCCAGGTACATTAGTCTGATAGTGCTCATTAACTTTGATTAGCCCATTTTCAAGTGTAATTCCCAGTGTTTCCAGTCCGATATCTTCAACATTAGGAGCTACGCCTGTTGCGGATAAGACAATGTCGCATTGGATCTCTTGGATGCCATCGTCTTTTCTACTTTTAACTTTAACCAACGCACCTTTACCTTTCTTTACAACTGATTCCACAGAAGCATTAGCCAATACGTTGATACCTTTCTTCTTAAAGATTTTACCAAGTTCTTTGGAGACATCTTTGTCTTCTCTTGGGAGAAGTCCTTGTGCCATGTATTCTACTATAGTGACTTCTGTTCCTACAGCATTGTAGAAGTGTGCAAACTCCACGCCTATGGCTCCAGCTCCCATGACAACCATTTTCTTAGGTTGCTTGGCAAGGGTCATAGCCTCTCTATAACCAATGACGAGATCCTGATCTATCGGAATATGTGGGAGGGCCTTGGCTCTGCCACCTGTAGCGATGATGATGTGTTCTGCCTCAACAGTTTCTTTTTTACCGTCGGCTTTAGTCACCTCGATTTTTTTACCGCGTACTAACTTGCCGTATCCATCGATTACGGTGATCTGATTTTTCTTCATCAGGAATTGTACTCCTTTGCTCATTCCGCCAGCGACATCTCTGCTACGACCGATCATTTTAGAAAAGTCCGCCTTAGGGCTTTTTACAGTGATTCCATAATCTTCAGCATGTTGTATGTATTCAAATACCTGCGCAGATTTCAATAATGCCTTAGTTGGTATACAGCCCCAATTAAGACATACACCCCCGAGGTTTTCTTTTTCAATAATTGCTGTTTTTAATCCTAATTGAGAACCACGGATCGCAGCAACATATCCCCCTGGACCACTACCGATGACGACAAGATCAAACTTCATGATGATAAAATTATTTGATAGTTAAATGGATAGGTACGGTCAGATGTTGAGTCATCCAACGATTATTTTTCTATCGTCCAAATATATCATTTATAGCAGAATTATATTCGGCTGTAAACTTAGTTTATACCTTTCTTGAAGATCTGATGAACTTGGTCTTTAATTTGATGTACTGTTGTATAATCATTCAACTAAATCATGAAGATTGCAGTTTTTCCAGGCTCTTTTGATCCCATTACGAATGGTCATCTCGATATTGTTCAGAGGGCATTGCCCTTATTTGACAAGATAGTCATGGCCATAGGAGTCAACTCCGTTAAGAAAACCTTGTTTGACCTTGATCAGCGCATGGAATGGCTCAATCAAGTATTTAAAGATTATGACAAGATCGATGTCGGAACTTTTGAAGGATTGACCGCACATTATTGTGAGAAGATCGGCGCTAAGTATTTGATACGTGGCCTACGTAATGGTTCGGATTTCGATTATGAGAAGACTATATCACAGCTTAATAACATCATTGGAGACGATCTTGAAACCGTATTCTTCATTAGCCGGCCAAACTTCTCGCATATCAGTTCTACTATAGTCAGAGAGATCATCAAGGGTAGGGGAGATGCTTCACCGTTCTTGCCACAAGAGATAAAGATCGATAGGTCATGGTTAAGTTGACGTCCGAATGATTGTGCAGTGTCAGTTAGAAAGGAGTCTTTAATAAGTTTGGAAATCAAAATCAGCGTCCTTCTATTGGATGCTCCTAACCCAGAGTATTTCGACTATCAGCGCAGAGAAATCGCCTGGGAATAGTTTGTTAATATTCTAATGAGACGCATGATAAAAAGTTAGGATGATAAGGATATGCGAGTTAAAAGACAGTAAATGTTGATTCGCTTTAAACGAATATATTTCACTGACCTTGTTTTATTGCGGGCTCTTATAATCTAACATACAGACATTGACATAGGCTCTCATCAATGATATATCATTTTTCGATTCCTATGTTGTGATTCACTTTTAAGATCCTTTTTTTGCTTGTCAAAGACGTTTTCAGACTTGTCTAAAAATTCGCATTTCCATGTTTTAGTCTGTAGTACATGAAACATAACTTCTGAGTACCTTGATGGCAGAATAGCGTTATTCAAGAGCACATAAAGCAACACTTTGATTTAATCTTTGAGGTAAATCATCTTCTACTCTTAATTCAATAAATTTATGCTAAACTTACTGTCTGCTTGGGGGATACATCAGATATTGATTCTATCTTAAACCAATTAGGTAAAGTCATAAAATGAAAATTATACCCTTACTCGTTCTATCTCTACTTTCCACCAAGTTCTTAGTATGCCAAGATAATATCGATGCCATATTTGTTGGGAATAATAAGGGAGGTACTGTGTCTATCATTAATACTAAAAATCTCATAGTAGAAAAAACCATAGATATCGCGCCTGAAAGGAATGCCAAAATCAAGCAAACGTTTAAGAATAAAATCGTAAACAAAAAGATAGGGCGTAAATATGTAGATGACATCGATATCCTACCAGATGGTACCACAATGGTAGTTTCCAGGCCATACTTTATGGACATTGCGGCCTTTGACCTTAATTCAGGCCAGCAAATATGGAAAATACTCTTAAAGAAAAGACCAGATCATCAAGTCATGACAAAAGATGGAAAATATCTTTATGTATCATTACTAGTCTCGAAGAAAGGGGTTAAAATTGATCTCGAAAATCAAAAAATATTAAGTTACTATAAAACGGGTAAAAGGCCTCACAGCATAGTGTTAAACGAAGATGAAACGACTCTTTACAATGGATCACTAAAAGGCAATGACATTGTTCTCATAGATACTCGAAGTTTAGAAAGAAAAGACCACCTTCCTTTCCCAGCTGGAGTGCGCCCTTTCAAAATATCAGATGATGAAAAGTCTATCTATGCTCAATTATCTTATTGTCATTGTATAGTCGAATATAGCATTGAAAAAAAGGAGATAATAAGAAAAATTGAATTGCCCGTTCCTGAGTTTGTAGAAGATATTCCGTTAAAGAATTATCCGTTTGAAGCGGCTCATCATGGAATAGGTATAGATAAAACTAAAAATTTCATGAGCATTGCTGGCACGGTTTCAAACTATATTGCTTTGCTCTCATTTCCTGAGTTAAACTTCGTGAAAAAATTCAATGTTGGAATTGAACCCAGTTGGATCACTAATGGATTTAATGATGAACAGTTTTTCGTAAGCTCCCGAGGAACCGATAGTGTATTCGTCTTTTCTTATAAAACTCAAGAGTTAATCAAAGAAATAAAAGTTGGTAAATACCCACAGAGAATGACAAAAGGAACATGGATAAAGTAA
>CAZAXY010000172.1:0-2295 GCA_964489125.1 uncultured Saprospiraceae bacterium | reverse complement strand
ACCTTTAGCTAAGTCCAAAATGTTTAAGTGCAGCAGTTGCGACCTCTTCTCCTCTTTCTTGCACAAAATGTCCAATACCAACAAGCATTGGTTCTGGGCATCCTTTGATTAATTTTTGGAGCTCACATTGAATGGCCGGAACAAGGATAGCATCCATCTCTCCTATAGCCATAAAACTGTCTCCATTCCAATCTTCGGATAAGAATTTGCGAGCTTTGGTGGCACATTCTACTCCTTGTTCAGAAAGTGAATTAAGCGATCCATTGTCTGTAAACATTACATTTTCTGGAAAGGTCCTATAACCTGCTTTGAATCTGATATCATCAAATGGTGCGCCATAAGCCCTGGCTTCTTCCATTGTTAGAATTAACGATCCTTTTTGATTCGGGTCAAATGCGTACTCAAACGTAATTACATCTTTTAGTTCATCTACCTCTTCTTGCGTATAACTACGCAGAGATCCATACAATAACTGCCCAATAGGCGCATCTGGATTATCTCTACAAAATTGTCGCCACTTAACAAATCCATCAGTCGGTGCCTGTCCTGTGGGTAGGACAGTATTCATAATTAATAAACGAGAATATCGATCCGGCGATTCCATTGGCAATGTAAGACCAATTATACCACCCCAGTCTTGTACAACAAGGCAAACCTTTTTCAAATTTAGTCTTTCAACAAAGGCCAAAATCGTGTTACGATGAAAATCAAAGGTGTATACTTTATCATCAACAGGTTTGTCAGATCTGCCAAATCCGAAGAAATCAGGAGCTACAAATCGATGACCTGCTTCTAAAAAAACTTTGGCCATCTTACGATATAGATAACCCCAAGTCGGCTCTCCGTGCAAACAAAGAAAGGTTATGCCATCCTCAGGTCCTTCATCGACATAGTGTAATCGAAGTCCTTCATAACCTGGTAAATCATCAATATACCTTGGTGTATAGTTCCATCCCGGCAAGTTTTCAAAATTCTTATCAGGGGAACGTACATAGTCTATAGCCATAATGTTATTTTATATTAAATCGTTAATATTATTTAAGCTTGACAGAAGAGTCAATATCTAATGGTAATAGTGAAGCGCGATCTACTATATCAGCTTTAAAATTCAAAATACTCATTTTATGTAAAAAGCCTTTTCTTACCAGATTGGACTCTACTGGAAGTTCAGATGGAAGAATCAAACCGTTATAATCTATATAATTGTTGAAATAAGCAGCACCTGAAACAAAGCCATACATTTCACGCACGGTATAGTCCACTTTTACAATTCTTTTTGAATTCTTGTCTATCCAAATAATGTATTGATCAATATCTCTTTGAGGTTCTACAGTATTCCAAGATGCAAGGACTCCCTCAGTTTCAACTCCATTAATTACTTTTGCACCTAAATATTCTAAGGCTGTTGTTTCTTGAATACGACTTGGGAATTCTATAAAGTATTGATAAGTAGGAATCCAGAACTTCATGTCCTTATTTGGAATGGACTCAACTTCGCCATTTTTCTTCTTCATATACATTTGACCTGACTGAATGCCCCATATATTTCCCTTCTCTTTGCCTGTTAGAAATTCAAGTTGACCATTATATGTTTTAGGGATATAGTTAAGAGAAAATTGCATTTTCTGTTCACTAAATGGGTGACTTTGGGTGCCTAAAAATCCATAAAACTCCTCGCCATAAACTGCAGTGTAAGATTCTATGCTATCCCACATGTGGATACCATGAGCTATACCCATATCCTCCATCAGCTGCTGAGCCTTCAGTTGATCGTTCGGGTAGAGTTCATTTTTGGCTCTTAGATCTACTAGACTAAAAAGTTTGATAGCACCAAACCCGAGTAGAATAAGTAGAAGAACCAAACAAATCCTGAACATTGTCTTCTTAGTCATTAGAAAGATTTACTTTTTATACTTAGTAACTTTTGTAAATCAAATATAATATGTAGATTTCTATTATCCAATAAGTATCTATGAAGAAGCCAAGTATTCAAAATGAAACTGATGTTGAAAATCAATTGATTACAACGCAATTAAGACTTCAACAAATATTGGGTCATCTTGATCCGATGAACCCTCCCGATGTTTGCCCAATCAAAGATGTGCTTTCAAATGTTACTGATAAGTGGAGTATCCTAGTTATCATCATTTTAGGGGCGCAAGGAAAATTGAGATTTAATGAGTTGAAAAGGACCATATCAGGAATCTCATCAAAGATCTTAGCAGAAAGATTAAAAAGAATGGAAAGGGATGGATACTTAAAAAGAACGGCTTACGCAGAAGTGCCAATACGAGT
>CAZAXY010000171.1:0-5948 GCA_964489125.1 uncultured Saprospiraceae bacterium | reverse complement strand
GAAAGTTAAGCACCTTTCTCTAATTTGACCTAAACACAAAATATTGCTTAGTCCCACTTACATCTTAATATAAGTCACCCCGTCCCCTCCTTGCTCATCAGCGGGATGCCAATAAGACTTCAAGTCAGAATACTCCTTCATTTTGCGGAGGACGAGACTACGCAGGGCACCACTACCCTTACCATGGACTACTTCGAGCGTATGTGCATTGGATAATAGTGCTTGGTCGAAGAACTCTTGGAGCGTATCTTCCGCATCGAGCATCTTATACCCTCGAATATCCAACTTAGGACTGAAGTTATTGTCAAACGCTACTCCCCTAGTATTGATCTTACGATGGTTGAACTGCAGTTGATTTTTAGTCACGGCAAGATCCTTGACATTAACCACCATCTTCATCATTCCAAATAGGACTTCTGCCTTATCGCCATTAAGTGAGAGCACCTCCCCAGAGAGGTCGCTGTCGAGCATTCTGGCATAGTCGCCAACCTCTATCTCTTGATCAACTATGCGTTCTTCACGGACCTCTTCTCGCAACTGTACGATTTCTTGCGACTTGGTTTTTCTCTTCTCTGCTGCTTTATTTTTTAATTGCTGAGCCTTTTCGAGGTCCTTTTCTTTCTGTAGGTGGTTGATGAGTTTTTGAAGCTCTACATTCTCATTGTTCTGCTGTTGATAGGTGATCTCCTTAGCTTTGATTTGTAGTTTCTTTCGCTTCACTTGGAACTCTTCATTGAGGTCTTTGTAGGTCTTGATGAGTTTCTCGAGTTGTTCCTTTTCATTCGCTACATATGCCAACTGCTCGTCAAGCACTGATTTACCTTCTTGTAAGTCTATGAGTAAATCTTCGATTTGATTTTCCTTCTTGCCTACTTTCTTCCTGGCGTAACGGATAATGCGATCATCGAGGCCTATTTTTCTTGCGACTTCAAAAGCATAAGAGCTGCCTGGATTCCCGACTTTAAGCTTATACGTGGGCTTGAGATTCTCCTTGTCAAACATCATAGCGCCATTGACTATGCCTTGATTGCGATACGCAAAGACCTTAAGGCTGCTATAATGTGTGGTCACGATGCCATGGGTCTTCTTATAGATGATGGACTTCAAGATACCTTCAGCGATGGCACCGCCTAATTTTGGATCTGTACCTGAGCCGATCTCATCAAGTAGTATTAAGGATTTATCATCAGTCTGAGCAACTATATTCTTAAGATTGGTAAGATGCGAACTATAGGTACTCAATCCTTGATCTATAGACTGTTGATCTCCTATATCTGTAAATATGCCACTGAATATAGATATCTCAGTTTCATTATCAGCTGGCACCAATATGCCGTAATAAGCCATGAGGTGTATGAGTCCAACGGCCTTCAGAGTCACCGACTTACCTCCTGCATTGGGTCCGCTGATGAGGAGTAACTTATTATTACCACGTAAGTGCAAGTCAAAATCTACAGCATGCTCGTCAGTAGCCTTGAGCTGAAGAAATAATAGTGGGTGACGTGCCTTAAGCAGATGAAGATTAGGGTGCTCAGCAATCTTAGGTACTACCCCATCCACACTAAGAGATAGCTGAGCACGGGCCCTGATGCCATCTATCACACTCAGCGTCGTGAAGCACACTTCAATCATTTCTCTATGTATTGACAGCTCTGCTGAGAGGCTCTTGAGAATCTTATAGATCTCCGCTCGACGCTCACTCTCCAAGGAGAATAAATCATTGTTCATCTGCATCACACCTTCTGGCTCTATGAACACCGTTTTCCCAGATGCAGACTGATCGTGTATAATCCCAGGGATCTTACGCTTGTTTTCTACAGGTAATACCAAGACTCGCCGACCGTTTCTCCAAGACTCGCGACTATCCGCAAGTACATTTTGATTCTGGTACTGGCTCATCAAGCTGTTAAATTGTGTATCAAGTTGTCGATTGATACTATCCAGTCGCTTTTGTATTTTGATAAGCTCTGGCGACGCATTAGGTCTCACGGTGCCATCTATATCGAATACTCGATCAATTTCCTTGATCGGCAGATCGGAATAGTGATCAATTGTAGTCGCCTCAATTAATGGCCTATAGATGGGCTTCTTAGCTTTCTTGATGGCAGCGTAGTAGGAGTCATAATTTTTAAGGACTTGTTTAATCTTCAGTATTGATTCTAACTCCAGTACATATCCTTCTTTTTGCAGATAGTATAGCTCCTCATTGATGTACTCATATTCATCTAATCCTGGATCATCGCCATTGATGATAAGCTCAGTGTATCGATACACAAGAGACAACTCATTAATGAGTAGTTCCCGATCCATCAGGAACCCACGATCCGACATCACTTGAAATCCCGCCTCACCACGGCAGTAAGACTTGAGCAACGCCAAGACTTTATCAAACTCTAGTTGTTCGAGCACTTCGTCTGAAATACTGAGTATATCCATACCAATTATGAAATTATAATACTAATTGAAATTATAATTGCCGCATATAATGATTAGAAATAGAATTGATCCAGCGTTAAAAATACTCACAATAGCTAAGGCTATTACTCTACCCACCGCAATGCGTTCTCTTCTTCCTCAGCTATGCTTCGACTCCTACGGAGATCAGTCGTTCATGCCTTTGCCTAAATTCCATTTCTTCAATCAATCCAATATGGCATTATAAACTACAATTAGTAAAAGAAAAGGCAAGGTTTCGATCAAAAAATGCAAAGGTGAAATATTTCTTGATTTGAAAATAGGATAAGGCATAAATATTGGGGTACTTCGTATCGTCTAATAGTAGTCATTATGGCGGGTAGTGTATATGGTAAAGCGTTTATGATTAGCACCTTTGGCGAGTCCCACGGTCCTGCTGTAGGAGTAACCATCGATGGATGTCCAGCGGGAGTACCTGTATCGATAGAAGATATACAGCATCAACTTACTCGTCGCATGCCTGGTCAGTCTGCGATAGTCACCCAGCGCAAAGAAGCTGATCAAGTGGAGATTCTATCAGGAGTATTCGAGGGTCATACGACAGGCACACCGATCTCACTGCTGGTGCGAAATAAAGACCAAAAGAGTAAAGACTACGATCATATCAAAGACAAGTTCAGACCATCTCATGCTGATTATACTTATACTGAGAAGTATGGTAATCGGGATTACCGTGGTGGTGGCAGATCCAGTGCACGAGAGACTGTAGCTAGAGTAGCAGCTGGCGCAATAGCAGCATCGCTATTGAGCAAATTTGGCATCTTAGTGAACTCATGGGTATCTCAAGTTGGCTCTATAGCCTTACCTGAAGGGAATGTCGACTTCACCAAGATAGATAGTAACATCGTGAGATGCCCAGATACAGAGATCGCATCCACTATGATCGATTATATCAAACAGATCAGAAAAGAGGGAGATACGGTAGGAGGACTGATAAGCTGCCAGATCGACGGTGTCCCAGTAGGATTGGGCCAACCCGTATTTGACAAGCTGCATGCTGACTTGGGTAAGGCTATGCTGAGCATCAATGCCGTCAAGGGATTTGAATATGGGTCAGGATTCGCATGTGTATCAATGCGTGGTAGTGAGCATAATGACTTATTCGTGAAAGAACGGGATAACGTCATCACCAAAACTAATTATAGTGGCGGAGTTCAAGGAGGCATATCGAATGGAATGCCTATTAATTTTAAAGTAGCATTTAAACCTGTTGCCACCCTTATGAAAGATCAATCCTCTATAGATAAGTCGGGAGAGCAAGCTACTGTAATTGGTAAAGGTCGTCACGATCCATGCGTAGTTCCAAGAGCTGTCCCGATTGTGGATGCCATGGCTGCTCTCGTGGTGGCTGATCACCTCCTACGCAGTCAGTCTGACCGCGTAGAACAGATCCTATTATAGCTGAGCACATAGCTGCTCTATACGCAGAATGCTATTGCTTAATAATCTTCGTTAAGCAGAGTTTACTATTCTGATTATTGGTGATTTCTACAAAGAACAGACCGACTGGAAGTGTATCAATATCAATGATCTCTGTTCCTGAAATATTAAGATTTTGATGTAATGCCCCTTCAGCATCTAATATCCTTACGCTATAGTCTCCAGACTCAACGGAGATCGTAATATTCGAGCTCGATGGGTTAGGATAGATGCTGATCATATCATCTTCTGCGACTATGCCTGTTGAGGTTGTCACATTGTCATTACAATCATCGATGGTCTGCTCCTCACCATTAAGTATGAGGTCGCGACAAGACCATCCATTCCTGATTGACTCAGCCTCCAAGACCAAATCATCAAAGATCTCCACTTCAGCGTCAGAGAGATTACCAATTAGATTTACATCTTCGTAGGTAGGCTGATTTATGCGATAGAACGCTTGACTACCATCTTCGCCCGCGATAAGCTTGTACTCATCCGTTCTGACAGCCCAAAGCTCTATGCCATCGTCTAAGTAATCTGTATAGATATAGTTTCTGTCGATAGCATTAGCCTGAGTAAATGATGCTCGGATGCTATAGCTGTTATGTATTCCGCCAGGCAAATCGTTAGAACAAGCCTCTATTATAGTGGCATAGATATCGTTAGCCTGTGTAAGTCCCAATTCAACCTCTCCGATTCGTGATACTCCATGACCACTGACGATCATAGGTACCTTGACACCACCCTCAAACATACTTCCTTTGCCATGACCATTTGGTAATCCCTGAAGGACACTCCGAGGAGTTCCATTATCGCCCATAAAGATGACTATAGTATTACTTCTGGTCTCACTATCCATAGCATTGAGTAGCCGTCCAATCTCATGATCTAAAGCCTCTATGCTAGCATTATAAAGCTGTCTATTAGTAGTAGGATTGCTAACAGTAAACAGGCTATCTGGCGGTCTTTGAAAAGGGCTATGTGGAGCGACGTGGGAAAGCCATAGAAACCATGGCTGAGTCTGATCATCTATCCAATTAATGGCGGCATTAGTCAAATGGGTAGTAATATACTCTTCAATTTCAACCTTCCTTCCATTTGGCCGCACCTTATCCCATACAAAATAGTCACGCACACCTCCACCAGATATTCCTTCAAAGTGATCTACACCGTGTTGTGATATATGGTCAGCGCTAAATGGGGATGATATATGCCATTTGCCAATAACTGCAGTACTATAGGCATTACTAGTCTCACGATCTAAATAATTGAATATGGATTCATCTGAAACCTCAAGATTTCCTGGAACTTCTCGAACTCCTGTATTGATGCCATAGCGACCGCTTATTATACTCGCTCGAGTTGGTGCGCATTGTGGTGTAGCCCAAGCATTGAGATAGCTGATGCCCTGAGCCCTCAACATGTCGAGATTAGGGGTAGTAGCATAGTTATTATGCGTTACACCAAATCCTTCGATAGCATCGATTCCCAAGTCATCTGCCATAATGAACAAGACATTTGGTTGCTCTTGAGCAAAAAGATAGCAATTAGAGCTGAGGAAGAATATGGATATGAGTAGTTGCTTCATCTTTGTCATAAAGTCCCTGCAAACCTTAGGCCATAAATTGATATACCACACCAAATTGCTCCGGTGTGATATATCTCTTTTCCAAGTTGTGACTATTCTAGTCACGCACTAGAATAATTAACATTGGTACCCATCTAATAGAACCAATAAGTATTGTTTTACCCTAGGTGAATGTATGGAAAATCAAGAGATTATCTCGTTCCTGCGTTACTTCTCTGTCCATTGAGGATGTCGTCATTAATATCTTCTAGGGCATCCTCAATATTACTGTAGGTCATTTTACCGAACTCTCGTGTATAGTTAATACCAAATCCATAGATCTGGCGGCGCCCTAGTGTTCTCTCATCGAGGTCGTAAACCCCATAGATTTGGAGCTTAAGGCGCTTATCATTAGTGATAAACCATTCCAGAGAGAAGTCTCCAGTTAGATAATCATTGACTGTATTGAGGGGATTTTCCCTGA
>CAZAXY010000170.1:0-5982 GCA_964489125.1 uncultured Saprospiraceae bacterium | reverse complement strand
CTCCGGTAGCTTTAGCGACCATTGATTTGAGGTGCTCATTCACGATCACAAAATATGACTAATCCCAGTTAAGAGTAAGAATGTCGCATTAGAGTCTTAGTCAGAATCTGTTGAAATCAAGGTAAACATCATAGCCATAGCTATTAGGTCTATATGGAATAGATGGGGTAGTAACAGAATCTATATCTGTGTAGTTGCTTTAGGGATATTGGATTTTAGATTGTTCAATTGGGTTCTCGGGCTTATGCAGGCTTGGATATTGGGTTATAGATTGTTCAATTGGTTTTCTGGATTATACAGGGTGGATATTGGGTTTAATTGGTGTTGTTTAGAGTAATATAATTTTCATTGTTTCTTTTTAACTATTGCTATCACTATTAAGACCCGAAATCGTGAGCTGAGCCACCTGCAATTAGATGTATGGAATCCCCGGTTCGTTTTTTGGCAGATTTGGGAGATTTTTGGTAATGAGAGCTTTCTTACGAAAAGTTATCTATTAATGATGTAACAAGAGCCAGCGAATACAGAGTAATCCAAATATGGATAGAGCTTACAAAGCCAATTCTGCTAGATTAGTAGGGGCAATCACTTCTCTGACAAAAAACATCTTAATGTATTCTGAATTGTGTCTATAACTAATATCACGCTCTTGACATCGGATATCATTCTTAATAAGATCATAGGTACCTTCAGAAACATTTATTTCTCCAATCTCTGAAGAGCTTTCCATTCGAGATGCAATATTTACAGCATCCCCCCATATGTCGTAAGCAAACTTCTTAGTACCTACCACTCCAGCTACAACATAACCTGTGTTGATTCCTATCCTAACATCAAATACAGCTGGACTCTTGGTTGGGCCCCTTCTGGCCTCTATCATAAATTCTTTGATAGCTATAGCGGCTTTTGTTACTCGTAGTGCGTGATCATCTGTAGGAGTTGGCAAACCACCGGCACACATATAAGAATCGCCGATCGTCTTAATCTTTTCAAGCCCATAAATCTCTATAATTCTATCAAAATTAGAATAATAGTAATCCACACTCTTTACCAAATCCTCAGGACTTAAGTTCTCGGCCACCTCGGTAAATCCTTGAAAATCAGTAAAGAGAATGGTAACAGACTCAAACTTCTGAGTAGTTACCTTCCCATGTTTTTTAAGTTCGTTGGCGGCATGCACGGGCAGTATGTTTTGTAATAGAAGGTTAGTGCGGTCTCTTTCTTCTTCAATTATTCTATTTGTCTTTTTGATGTACCTGTTTCTTCTGAAAACACCTAAAGCTAATATGCCAATCAACCCTAATGCAGTACCTGTAGCGGCTACTGTTATTTGTTGATTTTTCTTTTGCTGATTTAACAGGTCTACTTCAATCTGTTTTTGGGCAATTTCAAATTCTACCCGAGTATTAGCCATGTTCTGTACTACTGTGAGATTTTTCACACTATCTCTGTAGTTGATGTACTCTTTATACGAGTCATAGGCAAGTGCGATGTCTCCAGTCTGTTCTGACAACTCAGAAATCTTGAGGTAAGCTTCAGCAATTTGATCCTTCAATCGATACTTTTGGGCCAATTCTAAACTATTCCGTGCGTATCCAAATGCGCGCGCATACTTATTTTGCATAGCATACTCATCAGACATATATATCAAGTACACACAGATGGGATAATAGTCGCCAAGATCTGTCAGCATATTTATGGCAGATTCTAAATTAGCCTCAGCCAATTCACTCTTACCTTGTTGAGCATATGCTAATCCTTTATTTCCGAGATTATATGCTATGCCCGGCCT
The DNA here is from genome assembly GCA_964489125.1 of uncultured Saprospiraceae bacterium. Taxonomy (GTDB): domain Bacteria; phylum Bacteroidota; class Bacteroidia; order Chitinophagales; family Saprospiraceae; genus GYS-P2D. Next base: position 4,190 of record CAZAXY010000170.1, on the reverse strand, counting down.
GTAATCCAGAGCTTTAAAAATTGCGCCGGATTCTTCAAATAATAATAATGCAGAATCAGGTTTGGAGAAATTTAAGTTATACTCATCACCTAAGTTTTCAATCACCGATGCATAGTTTAGAGAGTCCTTTTCACTCTTGAGTAGCTCTATTGCACGATTATAATATAGGATTGTATTCGCTCTATTCCCAATAACCGAATAAGTATTGGCCATAGAAATATAGAGCATACACAAATCACGCGTGCTGGAGACTCGATTGGCCAGTTCTACACCCCTAAAATAGCTCTCTAAAGCTACGCCAACATCTCCCTTCAATCTTAGTGCATTTCCTTTTTGAAGATATGCCAACACTTCATACTCGATCGAATTAGATTTGCGAGACTCGCTGAGTAGTTTGTTACTAAAAGAGAGTGCTTGATCTGGATCTGGATGATGATAGGCAATTTCTTTCAAGATATGAAGCCGTTCACTTTCTTTAAAATCATCTGATTCATATACTTGCTTGAGGCTATCCGCAAGTCTCGCATTCTGCCCATTGATTGTTACACAAGACATAGAAGTCACCAAAATGGAGACTAGCTTAAAATAAAAAGAACCTCTACAGTACCTAGTCAGAAAAAAGGAACGAATCATTCTTGCTAGCCCACCTTAATCTTGGGATCGATGGTTATCGATGATCCGTTGACTGAGAAGGTGATCTTATATTTATAAGTATTGCCTTTTGTTTTCTTGCGAACTTTAGCTTTGACTTTCTTTTTGCCTTGCCCTAAGCGCTCACCATTCACTTTAGGTTTCCGTGATAGATTCTTCCGTCCGTTTTTGACCTCAAATTCCACGTTCTCAATATCAATTTCCTCGCCAGTAGCTGTCGTCGCTTGCCAAACGATTTCGTCATCTTCATTGACTTGGATGGTAAAGTTTTCTACAGAGCTATCATCAAGCACAATCGTAGAAGTACTAACCGACATCTTACAGGCGGCCTCTGGATTATTAAGATTGATACGTTCTGTATTTACCGAGAGGTTAACTACATGGGTGGTCTGTGAAAAAATTTGAACAAGCGGGGCACATGTTAAACATAGTACAATAGAAAAAAACAGTAATTTCTTCATTTTATTTGGCTTGATGCATTAAGTAAGTTTGCCTTTTCAGGTCAGTACTTTGAATTTCCAAATTCAGTACTGCCAGTCGTAAAAATAACTAAACTCCCCAATCTTCTTTTTATTCCATCTAATTCTTCAGAAATAATATCCTAGTATTGTAGGCTCAACTTAAGTGGAAACAGAGCTACCTACTAACGTTAATATATAGTATCAATCAGCAAAAACACTCCACTTCACTCCGTTACGGTCGATATGAAAAAAAGAAGACTGCGTGCCATAAGAAGTAACATAGACTAGAAAAGTCTAAACCTCTTTTCATAGCGAGGGAGTAACGGCTGGGGAGGAGAAGAAGGAGAGATTACCCGTGGTGATCCCAATATGGGGTGGCTAAAAAGAAAAGACCTCATCAATGAGGTCTACTTGTTAATTCTATATATTGCTAAAAGCAAGCTTTTTATCCTATCTATAAATAACAAAAGGCAGCCTATTCAGACTGCCTTTTCTTTGGCGGAGGAGGAGGGATTCGAACCCCCGATACCCGTAAAGGTATGCTGGTTTTCAAGACCAGTGCATTCAACCGCTCTGCCACTCCTCCTAAGGAGGCGAAGATGTCACCATCTAAGCGGCTGCAAATGTACTGGAGTTTTTAGATTTAAAAAATATCTGCGTGATAATTGCCAGACTATAATCCTATTTTGACATCGATATTATGATAGGAAAGGAGCCGCTCGTCTTACATCCTGAACTCACCTATGCGCTGAACCAATTGGAACGCAGCACACAACATATATTCATATCTGGCAAGGCAGGAACGGGTAAGTCTACCCTCCTTTCATTATTCCGCAATACGAGTCGTAAACGTATAGCTGTTGTGGCACCGACAGGAGTAGCCGCACTCAATGTGAGAGGGCAGACGATACACTCATTCTTTAAGATTCCTCCACGCCTTTTGGAACCACATGACATTCATCGCGCTCGAAATCGACGGCTCTATAAAAAACTCGAAATTCTGGTGATCGATGAGATCTCTATGGTGAGGGCGGACCTATTTGATATTTTGGATTATCACCTGAGGATCAATAGAGATATAGATGAGCCATTTGGCGGGGTGCGCATTATTCTATTTGGAGATCTGTATCAGCTACCTCCAGTGGTGGCGTCACAATTTGAGCGTAAATACCTAAAGGACAAATATGGCACACCATATTTCTTTTCTTCCCATATCTATCAGGAGATCTCGCAGAACATGGAGACTATTGAGCTCACCAAGGTCTATAGACAAAATGAGCGACACTTTATAAATCTTCTGGACGCCATCAGAACCAGACAGTTGGACTTCGACGATCTTGAGACTATCAACGATCGTGTTACCGAGCGAGAGCACATCCTCGAAGGCAGTATTACCCTCACCACTCGTAACGATATCGTCAGAAAAATCAACACCCTTGAACTCAATCAAATTGACTTTCCAGGAATCACTTATACGGCCAAGGTCAATGGCAGGTTTGACCCACGTGTCTACCCTACTGACCTCAATCTCATCCTCAAGAATGGTGCTCAAGTCATGATGGTTCGCAATGATCCAAACAGGAGATTCGTCAATGGATCCATTGGAAAGATTATTAGCCTGTCTGAGCAGCACATTACTGTAGAAATTTATAGTGATGACGACACGCCGAAGCGCATTGAATTGGAAAAGCAGGTGTGGGAGATGATTAAGTACGAATGGAATGAGTCCAAGAGTCGCATTGATGCTGCGGTAGTAGGCACTTTTGAGCAATGGCCATTAAAGTTAGCTTGGGCTATAACCATCCATAAGAGTCAAGGCAAAACCTTCAATAGAGTCTACATTGATATGGGTCGTGGAGCATTTGAATATGGTCAAACCTATGTTGCACTAAGCAGATGCACCCATCTCGAAGGAGTCCAGCTTAAAAGTCCGCTAAAGATGAGTGATATATTAGTTGATGATCGGGTGACAGATTTTTACAATTATTGGAGATGAGATTTATATATTAGTCACTCTAACGAAAAACAGAAGCAATGGCGAAGAAACGCAAGAGCCGTAAACAACAGATGATTGAAAAGAAAAATAAGGAAGAGGAAAAGAGAATGCTGTATTGGGCGATAGGTATAACGCTTGTCTTTTTAGTGTTGGCTTTCATCTATTTTAATATGGTCAGATAACTTAAGGACAAAAAAAAATGGTACCGTTTCTTTAAACGGCACCATATAACCTTATTAATTCTCTTAAGATGAAAACGAATTACTCTATACATTTCAACTACCGTGCCAAAAGAGTAATTCTGCCTCTAAAATCAACATGAAACTCAATTTAGATCTAAAAGTAGCCAGTTCACAAGAGTGGCTCGATGCTGTGATGCACAATTTCGATTCATTTTTACAGGATCATGCTGATTGTGAACGCAAAGCTTCAGCTATGGCAATGAGCTTTGTAGCCAAATACCCAGACCGCAATGAGATCATTCCAGAGCTTATCGAGACTGGGATTGAAGAGCTCGAGCACTTTGAGCAAGTCTACAAGATCATGAGAACACGAGGACTCTCGCTACGACACTCGATTGGCGAAGACCTATATGTCTCACAATTAATAAAGCAATGCCACTCTGGGCGCAATGAACGATTCATGGATAGGCTCTTGATAGCGTCGGCTTTGGAAACACGTGGTGCCGAACGATTTAGAATGGTTGCAGAAGCACAGGATGACCCTGAACTACAGAAATTCTACAAGGCTTTGTGGACTTCAGAGGCCAAGCATGGACATATCTTCGTCAAGATGGCCCTTAACTACTTTGAAGAAGATAAAGTATATGAGCGCTTAGATTGGTGGATGGATAGAGAAGCTGAGGCCATCCAATCATTAGAAATAAAAGCAGCGCTCCATTAAGCATTGTAATCTATAGCTCTCTGCATCTCACGATATTGATTAAGTAATTGGCCACTTTTGTTATCGTACTCCTGATCAAAGATATGGAGCAACTTAGAGGCTTCAGCTACGACAGGTTGATCTTCATAACCTCGATCTCTCATGAAGTGTAGAAACTTCATGAGCTTAAACGCATCAAA
>CAZAXY010000169.1:0-5993 GCA_964489125.1 uncultured Saprospiraceae bacterium | reverse complement strand
TGTATGGATTCATAAGATACGTACATTCAGCTATTCAAAATGGAGCGCAAAGATAAAAAAATACTATCGTATTTCAAGGGGTCGTGTTATCATTATAGTGAAGCGAACCATCCGATTATTCTAATATGACTGTGTTAAAAGATATTGCTATTGTCTTAATGTTCATTTTTTGTCAATTCGCAGTAACTATATTGACAGTTGCAAACAAACTATCTGCCAATGAAACATTCCATTCTATCTCTTTTCATATTCTTTGTCATTTATGCTGGGAATTGTCAAGAGAACGCGAATGATCTATTGAATGAGATCGCCTTATCACAGGACTATATCGATTATGAGGACATCAAGCAAGATATTATTTGGTCCTATGTCAACGATTCCTTTGAATCTGAAAAGATATTTCAGATTATTACAAAGACTCAAGATCTACGATTTTCTGTTTGTGACATGAGTCCAAACAATTTTCCTGAGATAAGAGGTATAGATTTGTTTGTTTCAATTTATTGTCAATATGCGCAATTGAAGAGTGAGTTGGATACGAAATATGATCAGATAAAATCAATGCCCAAAAGCACTGTTATTAGATTGGTCCAGCAATATTATGATGAATATAATGCCATATCAGCTGAGGTTAAAGAGAGCGCTGAAATGAAGAGTTCCTATCTCCAAAAGGTGGCAGCTTCTGAGGAATATCGAAATTATAAAATAGCTGTCGAAAATATAATGGAGTCTTCGTTCAATCGATTATATGACATAGAAGGAGTCTATGAGTATTTCCATACTTCTGAAAATGCCCATTTAAGCCCATGCAATATAGCGGAGGAGGACTATCCCGATGTCAAAGGCTTTGATCAATATGTGATTGTGGCTTGTTATGCAAAGTCGATGTCAGAAAAATTAAATATCATCTATGGATATACATATTTTGATAGCCAGGACAAAGAGTATGTACAAGATCATTTTAATTTTCAAGTAGATCCTAATGCTGATTATAAATTCGACCAAGTAAAATGGCTGCAACTTCACCTAAAGGACTACTCTCCTGATTAATGTTATTAGTAAAAACCTACACCGCATTGTGTCCATTCTTTCTTAAGAAGTTTGCACATATACGAATAATAGACTAACTCCTACGCTTACTCATTGGGCAGAAAATCAGCTGCTACATGGTCATAGATTGCAATTATTATTAAACGATAAAAAATCATTTACCATGAAACTTCAAATAATTGTGGCAGCGTTATTTATGAGCGTCGCATTAACTGGACAGCTTGATTCTACCCAAACATCTAACTCAACAGAGGCATTTGTCTTCTCATTCAGCGGTTTAAACCTTAGGGCTCAGCCATCGACCGACGCATTTGTGAGAGCCAAACTTGTTCATGGCGCCTCAGTATCCGTACAAAGAATGTCTATGCAATTAGATACTATAGATCATAGAATCGGCAGATGGGTAGAGGTCAAAGCTGACGGTAGAAGGGGGTATCTCTTTGATGGGTTTTTATCTAAGCATGAGCCGCCTTATATCCAGTATGCCTACCAAGCCTGTGATGGCACAGAATATATAGAAGAGTGGATTCAGGATCACCTCAACGATAGTCCTTTGGAGATGGAAGATTACACTGTCACTAACAATGAAGCAAATTACCAGCACTGCGAGGAGTCCACATCAACCATAAATTTTGCTGGTGAGAAGTATGAAGAAATCATTAGCGAAAATTATAAATCAATCATCTTCAAAAGCAGTCAGCTCAATATGAATGACATTTATAATTTGCTGGATTACTTAGCCGCCAGCGCCAATAAGTACTGTGGAATCGATCAATATCCAAGCATCGTACCCTATAGAACAAGGAGTGGGGAAATATATAAAGTGCGCTATAGCCATCCACATGCCATCACGGCAATCTCCGAGGATGGCGAGCTTACTATAGAAATGAAAATCAGTATCTGATCGTTAATGAGCTATCTTAACAACTTATGTTTCAGATGAAGTCATCGCTCATTATAAGTCTTGTATTCCTGTGCGGGATGTGCCTCGCTCAGGAATACAACTTTTTGCACTATGGTGTGCAAGATGGTCTGCCTCAGTCGCAAGCCTATGACATCTACCAAGATCATCATGCGTACATCTGGATCGCTACACAAGGTGGCGGAGTAGGGAGATTTGACGGAATCAATTTTGACCCGATTACCAGTCGCAACGGCTTGCCATCTAATTATGTCAATACTATTTACGGAGATCAACAAGGAGATATTTTGTTTGGCACCAAAGCCGGGTTAGCAGTATATCGAGCTGACCGTGTTATTCACTCAATCCCTATAGAGGTAGGGATTAACTCTATCATAGAAAAGAACGATTCGTTGCTTTGGATAGCTACAGATCGAGGGCTATATGAATATAATCAGCATGATCATATTCTGACTAAGGCCGAAGTTGATAGCAGGATTGATGTGTTAGCTATTAATTCAATTATAGCTGTAGATCAAAAATTCTGGATTGGTACATCTAACGGTCTTTATAGGATAAATGAACAAGGAGTTGTAGATCTCATTGGACAAGAGGATTTATTGAGTCAGGATATCAAGAGCATTGCAGTAGATAGAAATCAACAGCTATGGATTGTTCAGTACGGAGGGGGAGTGTCCTCAATGAATCTATCAGATTTAGCCATTACTAGTGAACATACTGGGAGAGACCTTCAGCGAGGCCAATATATCAGCATGATTAACTGTGAGGTTTGGCTTGGGACCCAAAATGCTGGAATTCAAATCCATAAACCTGCCAAAGATCAATGGGTCCAAATTTCTGAGCGCCATGGCTTAAGTCATAATAATATCAGGATGATCACCACAGATCATGCTGACAACATATGGATTGCTTCTTCGGGAGGTGGGGTAAGTAAATATTTAGGTCAGTATTTTACCCACTATACGAGTGCCAATGGCCTTAATGGCAATCGGATCTATGCCATAGAGCCAACGAGCGAGAGAGGGTTGATGCTGTCAGTAGATACAGATGGAGTATCGCTTATTAATAGCGGCGGCATTTGGACGGATATAGATAGTAGCTATATAGATTCCAAATGTACGGATATATATGAAGACTTGAGCGGCCGACTATGGCTCAGTACAGCTGGAGGTGGACTTGTCTTACATGATAGTACAGGCTACCACAGTTTTAATGTGGATAATGGATTATCCAGTGATTGGATACGTTCGGTTAAGCAAGATGGAAACGGGGATCTGTGGGTCGGTACCTATGCCGATGGACTGGCAAAATTGCTATTTATAGATAGCACGGGGATTCAAGTCGAAGAATTTAAGAGACAGCGTGGATTAGATGATTTGCGGATCACGGTTCTTGCTGTCAGTCCGCTGGGTGATCTGTGGTATGCATCTCGCAACGGTAGCATGGGATATATTAGAGATGATAGGGTAGTCAGCTTTGATGAAGCGAATGGCCTGCCTAAAACAGAAATTAGATCGATGGTTTTCGACTCACTACAGAATATCTGGATAGGTACGGCCGGTAAAGGCCTATACAAGGCCCAATATCAGGAGATCGAACCTACATTTGAAGTCTTAGAGGAAAATGAGCTGTTGGCAAGCGAGAATATCTACTCGATGCTTATTGATGACGATGCCAATCTATGGGCGGGGACTGAAAAGGGAGTGGACAAAATTCTCCTCAATGAGTCAGGTACCATCACGGAGGTCCAAAGTTTTGGCAAGAATGAGGGTTTCGTCGGTATTGAGACTTGTCATAATTCTGTTGCTAAAGACGCCGCAGGCAATCTATGGTTCGGTACTTTGAATGGATTGACTAAACATTCCCCAGATAACCGCAAGCTTTCTTTGAGCAATCCTCGCTTACATTTTGAGGACATCCTAATTAAGAATAAACCGCATGAGTTTTATGAAGATGCTGCATCACAAGAGGAGACCGATCTCTCGCAATGGCATCTGTACAAGCATTTTGAGAATGACTTCAATTTTAAATTTAAAGCCATCAATGTCGATCATCCCAAGAGCATCGTCTATAGTTGGAGACTCAATGGGCTTAGCGATGAGTGGGCAGAATGGAATTCGAGCACTGCAGTAAATTACTACAGTCTTGCTCCAGGAGAATACACCTTTCAGGTTAAAGCTAAAGGGACACGTGGCGAGGAAAGTAATACTATAAGCTATCAGTTTGGCATTAATACTGCCCTCTGGCAGCGCATATGGTTTAAGCTGTTGATTATCGGGCTATTGGTTCTGCTGGCAATATGGTTGATCCGAAGTCGGATTAGATCGATACGAGCTAAAGAAAAAGAGAAACGAAGACAGTTACAGCTCAAAAATGAACTGCTCACACTGGAACAAAAAGCACTCCAACTTCAGATGAACCCCCATTTCATCTTTAATGCTCTTAATAGTATCCAAGGACTCATAGTCACCAATAAAAATGAAATTGCCAGGGATCAGATACAGAACTTCGCCGCCTTGATGAGGGGTGTCTTGACCAATTCCAAAAAAGAATTAATAACGCTTGCAGAAGAGCGTACAACAATAGAAAAGTATCTTGAGTTGGAGCAGTTTTGTCAGAGTAATCCATTCGATTATAGCATTGAGTTGCCACCAGAAGTCGATGCAGATGAAATTGCAATACCGCCGATGATCGTACAGCCATTCGTCGAAAATGCCGTGATCCATGGAGTATCTCATCTTAACACTGCGGGAAACATATCAATCAAGTTTTCAATGACTGAAGAACACCTTAATTGCACAATTATTGACAATGGAATAGGACGAGAGAAGGCTGCAGACTTAAAGCTGAAGAACCACAAGAAAGATCACGAGTCCATGGCAGTGCAGATTGCGACGGACAGATTGAACTCATTACACAAAATCAAGAGGTCGAAATATATAACGATCAATGATTTGGTTGATCTAAAAGGTAAAGCCTTCGGAACAGAGGTCAATTTATTGATTCCATTTGAGCACGCGTATTAAAATAACATCAAGAACAAACTGATTATGTACACAGCAGTACTCGTCGATGATATGCCAGTAGCATTAGAAGTGTTAGAAAGTGATTTAAAACAACACTGCCCACAGATACAGATCATCGGCAAGGCTCAAAGTATCGTGGAGGCTGCTAAGATCTTGTCCAATGAGGCTCCTGATATTATATTCTTAGATATCATGTTGGGAGATGGAACGGGCTTCGATCTCCTCGAGATATTTCCCAATCTCTCGGCCAAGTTGATATTTATAACGGCTACTGACGAGTTTGCGATTAAGGCTTTTAGATTCGCGGCAATAGATTATCTCCTCAAGCCACTTAACCCTGACCACCTTGTCAACGCTGTTGAGAAAGCTATTAAGATGTTGGCACCCTCTACCGAAAGCATCGACCTACTCAAAGAGACTATCAACAATCCTAATGAACTCCCGAAACGGATATCGCTCCACGCACTTGATCGCATTAGCGTGGTTGAAATCAGCAAGATCATTAGATGTGAAGCGGATGGCAATAACACCATTTTCCATGTCGAGGGTATGGATAAAATCTTCGTCACTAAGACGTTGAAGTCTTATGATCAACTATTTGCTCATCATAACTTCATGAGAGTGCATCAGTCGCACCTCATACATATCGAATATATCAAGGAGTATGTCAGAACAGAAGGTGGCTATCTATCCATGACTAATGGAGATCTCGTCCCTGTGTCAGTCAGAAAGAAAGCTGCGGTGATGGCTATGTTGGATAATCTTTGAAAGGGTGTTCTCAGAAGTATGATTGTGCGATGCCTACTCTGCAAACACATTAGCTATTTCTATTTCTAATCCTTTCAGGACATCGGAGTAAAATCGATCGCCAGTGACATAAGGTCTGCTTCCTACATACTGCTTGTCAGCATTAAGAGAATAAATGAAGACTGATTCTTTATGTGGGTCAACTATCCAGTATTCAGGTATCTGAGATTGTTCGTACAACTCAAACT
>CAZAXY010000168.1:0-6010 GCA_964489125.1 uncultured Saprospiraceae bacterium | reverse complement strand
GATCTCAGACCATCTCAAACTTCAAAGGACTTTCCGTTTTTATTAAAGACAACAATCTTTGGCAAGTAGTGCTTAAGTACACCTGGCTAAGCAAATTCTTGTTGATGGTCGGTTTAGTAGGTAGTTTTTCATTTATCCATTTTGTTTATGACTATTGGAGCGATAATCAGACGGCACTTCAGATAAATACCGCAGGATTCACTTCGGCCCTTGATGGATTCTTTTCTGAGGGTTATGATTTATTTGTACTTGGAGGTCTCAAATATGTGATACTTATCCTCATGGAAGTCATCATCTTTCATTTTGCCCGTCGGACATTAGAGGTTAAGACGGGGTAGACGATAGACACCTCACTTAAAGTATTCATAGAAGCTCAGGTTCGCAAGATTTAGGGTCGTATTCTACTCCTGGCTCATGGAGACTATAATCACCTTCATTGTGGTCAAGCTGGCCTTATCCATATTAGGACTGCACACTTAGAAACTTTCGCCAGTATATTAATACAATGCTACTTCCTCGGTTTTGCGGTCATCGACAACTACAACGAGATTTATAAGATGACCATAAAGCAGAGCTTCAGATACACCATGCAGTATGGCACTGTTGCATTCTTAATAGGCCTGGTCGTATATATTATTATGTTAATCCCGCTTGCAGGCACCTTAATGGGACCACTTCTCGGAGCAGTGGTAGGTACTATTACGATGTATGAACTCCATCAGATAGATCAAAACATGGATTGGGTGTTTGTGACTGAGGCTTAGGCACGCAAAGGATAGACGTGTTTTGATCTGATTAAATTGCTGCGAGTCATGAGTATTAACTCCTTCTAGGAACTTTATGTCTCGATATTTCACTTTATACTTTGACGAGTGATACATAAACGTATCTTTGCAAACCGGTCCAAAAAAGAGTTCAAAAGTAGACCTTTGGATTACAACTGAAAAAGACGATATATAAAAAGCAATATCGCGGCGTGGAGCAGTTGGTAGCTCGTCGGGCTCATAACCCGAAGGTCACAGGTTCAAGTCCTGTCGCCGCTACTATAACCCTTGTAAGTCATTGATTTACAAGGGTTTGTTTTTTTTGGTTGCCGTTTGAGTTGCCGTCTTATTTGAATATCCCCTTTATCTGATCCAGTTCAAACCTTCCTTTTAGCATCTTCAGCAACTCATCTTCAGCAACTCATCTTTAGAATCATACTCTTTACGCTCCTTACTACCAAAGCCATCATTTAAGTATTCTATCATGTATCTGTCACCGGGTAGAGAGTAGACATAAATGGTCCAGTTGTCTTTGGTGAGCGTCTTTAGGAAGGTCATTGGGGGCAACCTAACTTCCTAAGGGACTTTATAATCAAAAGGTGTGTGTAGTAAATGTTAGTGAGAATAACTTTTAAAGTACATTACCAAACCTTTGATAGCATGCTTAGCAAGAAGAGATCTTTTATATTTTTCAAGAATATCAAATTGCAGGCACAATTAAGGTAGGAGTTGTAACTGTATCGCCAAACTGCATTATAGGAATACTATGATCAATTGCAGCTACAATTGATATAACTCCATAGAACTCTAATGTAGCGGAAGATCCTTCTCCTCGGTGATCAGATTGATCAGGTCTATATTCAATGACCGCACTGGTCCATCCATGCGGATTGAGCCTAATGGTTCTTACTCTAGATCCTATATCATCTTCGTGTCCGACAGAGCCCCTCTCGCTTGATTGAGATTTTCTATTATACTTTAAACCACTAATATGTACACCATTCATGTCATATGCGCTCGGATCCAACGTCCATTGATCTTGAATAAGATCTCTCTCTGCCACTAAAAGGTGAGCGTACTCGAAGCCTGGGACATATTGAGTTAACTTGAATGCAATAGTTAAACTATGATTAGAATGTCTGTTTAATTGAGCTAAAGTAATAGGATTCATTGTGATTGATGTTTTGACTAAAATATTACATTGATTAGAATAATTTATATCTAGAGAACACGAGAATTTATATTTATGGGTATACCTATACTCTCTTGAAATGATGCGCTTATTGATAGTTCTTATATTCCTTTCTCTCAATCTACAAGGTCAAAATCCTTTGGATCTATTAGACAGTTTTGCGACGTTCGATGACAATGAGAAGTTCGCTAAGGAATTAATAGATAATGGCTTCACTCTGGATTGGCATCAACCAGAAAATTTTGAGCGTCAGTTGAGCAAAGACCACTTAAAGATTGGCCTAATCGATGGCCCAGGGGCTTGCAAGTACATTATAATGAGGTCTGACGATAGCGCATTTAAGTTGCTAATGAGCACTTACCTTTTGGATGAACGAGAGGATGTTCTTATAAAGGCAGAAGCGGACGGGGTGCGGTTTCTTTCGATGGATGACTCAGACAATCAGTACTTCGTTTATATCAGTCATCAAGGGTGGTATCAGGCCTTCTTTTGCAACAGATCTGATACTAAAGTGAATGTTATATCATCAGACTTTTGACCACTCCATTCTACGATGAACAATTCATCTTTTCCATTAATAGCTTCCAAGACTGTTTTATAAAGCATTGCTTGAGTTTCAGTTGTAACATTGCTAGCTCCTCTACTACCTGATTTTGGGTGCAGGTACATCAAGTAAATATTATCACCTTCTCGAAAAAAATAGTAGTATACTCTAAAACCACCAGCTCCGCCTATCCTTTGCTTGATGTATGGATTTTGGGAATGACCATTAAGTCTTCTGCCACCTAAATATTTAGAAGGCTCTGCCTCCTCATCGAAAAAGTAATCGGTAATAAGATTTGTTATTACCCGGTATGAACTCCTGCGTTTAAGTTTTTCGTACTCATTCTTAAAATGACGCAAGCAATAAACTTTCATCTATAGCAAGGAAATCATTTTCTCTGCTTCTATGAAATCGTCCATGTGTGGTAAGTGAAAATAAATAGACTCTAAATCTTGATAAGCCTCTCTTACGTCTTGAATTGCAAGACGAAAAGAATTAATCTCTTTACCTGCTATATTATTATTCTCAATCTTTTTAAGACGATGCAGTAACTTGCTCAAGGAACTGAAATAATCTTGTAGCTTTGATATTATATCGTGTATATCTCTAAGGTTATCGTCGCTCAAGGGGCCATCTATCCAGGTAACTTGATCGATTAGATCAACAATTTCGTTAAGCTTTTCTGTTCGCTTTTTTAAATGGGCCCTTAGTGCTATTATGCTATCAAGAAAATGATTGATCTGCTCTTCTGTGACCAATGATTCTTTTTTAGCTTCAAAAGAAACTTCAGAGACCTTTTCCTTAACGTGTGCTATGGAGGCTGCGGCTATCATGGTGTTTTACATCGGATTTACCGTAAATAAACGGAAAATTATCCACGGTTGCTATACTTGCTTCTATGGTGACATCATAAAGAGTAGTTACTTTATTTGTAACCCATTCACTTTCAAGACAATAAATTATACAATAACCCTGCCGATGGCTTGTTAAAGTTTTGTTTTTCCGACAAATTGTCGGAATGAAATGCCTTTTAGCTTTTACGGTCTGCTTGATATTGTCATAGTATCGCTTTAAAGCTCAAACACTCCACTCTCTAAGTCGTTGTTATACTTCTGCAGGTTAATCAAAGTATTCTTTCCGTCCTTGCATTTTTCAAGCTGGCCTGCTCTAATCTTCTGATTGATCTTGCTTTGACTTAATCCCGTGACTACACTAAAGAAATCCTTGCCCACCCACTTGTTAGGTATTACCATTGCTATTCTCTTATTTATGTTGTGCTTCATTCTTGCTCATTTGATGCGATATTACGTGAATCATTAACGGTATGAAGATAGCAGGGACGAAGCTATAAAAGCTCTTGTACGTCCAGTACTCGCCCCCGATGTGGAAAGCTAATACATTAAGGCTGCTCCAGACGGCACCACGAGCCACAAACCAAATCAATAAGCCATCTACAAGTATAGCCGTAGGAATGGCAAACATGTAATTCAATGGCGCTGGTAATGTTGTTAGATAGATAAGAGCCTCGGCGCTATGGAATGACTGGAGCATGACCAGGAATACAGCTAACCAAATAGCGGTCTTATCTGACTTCATTAACATCTCGACATATCAAGGACATTAGTAGTCAAGATACTCTTACTCCGTAACCTCATTTGACGGAATAATGGCAAGTTCAAACTTTTCAGTTACAAGATGCAAAACCAGTCTCTAACAACCAGTAACCATATTACTCAATCTTCTTCACTCGTTCTTTCAATAAAGCAATAATCTCTTCCTTAGAACTATAAGTGTCGCCAATATTTACCACATAACTAGCCAAAGTACCATACGCTTTTACCATCAGTAAAGCCCAAATAGCAAAATAATCAATCCCTTCAAAAACGATAGATTTATGAGCGATGTATTTGTCAATATTTTTTTGAAAATCTTCGGGCATATCCGTCCAATGCATATGTGGCCTTAGGTGATGACCAATATGATAACCATCATTAAAACATTTTTTATTGTAGACGGTATTGATACAAGTAATGCTATTTAAATAACTATTTTCTGGTTGACTGGCATCTATAAAAGCATGTTGTGCCCAATTGCCAGACATCATCGCAAAACGCACAATAATTGTTGGCAGAATAAAAACAAGAACGGTTGCTTGCCAGTTAAGATAGAGCATGATTGCCCAAATGGTTAAGAAGGTTAATTCGCCGATCATTGCCTGCTTCATAAACCTCTTTTTATTGGTATCTCGATGGTATATTACCAATTGAATCACACCTAAAAACAAAAAATGAATGAAATAATGTAAGTAATGTAAAACATTATCTCGTTGATATTTCATTGTAGAACTTAGGTCTGGTTCTAAATTTGCTTCTGCATGATGCATGCCAATATGATGCGAAAAATAAGTGTCAGGAGATTGCCCCATAAATGGACATAAGACCCAAGGAATTAAACGATTCCCCCATTTATGTTCCCTTCTAAAAAGCGGTCGATGACTGGTGTTATGAAGCATTAAGGTAAATGGGCCGGTATAAGTCAATAAACCTATCCCATAAGCAATAGCTAAAACCCACCAAAGCGTCGTACCTGCTTCAATCGAAAATAATACAATCGCAGTTGTAATAAATAGTAACGATAATTTTATCAACAAATAAATAAAAGGCAAGTCTCTCTCGTGCTTCAAGTACTTCATGAAGAATTGGTCCAAACTACTGAATTCTTTTTTGATAAATACGGGATCTGCAATGGTACTTAATGTTCGCATACTTTAAATTTTAAAAGTCAGGTCAGTATCCTCGACTACATCAAGCAAAAGAGCTACTATTTGTACATGCTCTGGCAAATGATTTATGCTCTTCATAACAGCAAGGCAATGCTCTATGTATGAGGCTCCACTTTTATTGGCAACGCCGCTGAATGCATCGTGAACAAACTCAATGGCTTTTTCCTTCATTATTCGATTTCAAAGATAATCGTTTTAAATGCCCTGGTGCCGTTCATATCAGGTTGCTGAAATTGGTATCGAGTTGTTCTATTTCTGCTAAGCTGTCATTAGCACATTCTCTTTTCTATTTGCGAGAAGAAATTACCCAGAATAGCCAAATAGGTAGTTCAACATAGTTATATGACCTTGCAACGAGGTCTAATACCTCACCCCCAACCGCTCAAACGAACCATCCTCTATGCGCTTTATAGCTTCTTTGATCACACTATCATGAGTTGAGATGGTTTCATAATAAGCATCCTTGCCCAGGATTAAGGCAGCTAGCCAGCCTTTGACCTCTGCAAGGTCTCGATCATCTATTGATGGTTCCGATTGCTTGATATAGCTATCTACTTGTCTACTCGCTAACAAGCCATGTAGATTGTAATGCGTTCTGGTTAGCTCACTTTGATTGTTAAAGAAATATTCGGCGACATACTTATACGGGATTGACGTGCCATCATACCAATCGGTTGGATAGTATATATCCGGGGATACTCCGGCACCCAGAGAATATATTTTCCTAC
>CAZAXY010000167.1:0-6027 GCA_964489125.1 uncultured Saprospiraceae bacterium | reverse complement strand
CTCCTTTAATGATTAGATTGATGGGAAAGGAATTTTCAGTTTCAGATACGAAAGCCAGAAAAGAATTACAATACAAAAATGCGATTACAATAGATGAAGGAATCGAAGAACTAAAGAAAACTATGACTAACGATATATAATACAGAATTTTCCCTTTTGGTCATACTCAGCTTATAATTATCCGTCAGGCTGTGCAAGTCAACGGTCGATGATAAGCATAACATGATCGTCGACTATCAAATCACCAATAAAAAGGATGACAGAGCCCTTGCACCTATGGCTATCAGAGCTAAAAAAGCTGTTAAGGTTTCTGATGATGAATGACTCAACGTATTGGCTGACAAAGGATATCATACCGTACAGGAGCTCGATGAATGTCATGCCAGCGATATCAATACCATCCTCATTATTCCTAAGAAGCCCAAGCAAACTGATCGAACCAAGCCTGAGTTCCTCAGAAAAGATAGCTTCCCTTACAATCCACTACTCGACTTTTACACTTGCCCCAATGGAGAACAGCTCAATAAGCAAGCTCGATACAAAAGAAAAAGTAGAGGAAAGGTTTGGGGACACTTCGATAGATATGCTATAAAATATTTCATCTGTAAAACATGCCCTTACCTTAATCAATGCGTCTCTGAGGGTAACCGCATTAGTCATAGCGGACGATACATCGATAGATACCTTAATGATCGTGCCATAGAACGCAATATGCTTAATCTTCAAAACAATAGAGCACTCTACAAAAAAAAGACAAGATATAGTGGAACACCCCTTCGGGACTATCGAGAGGCAATTGGGGAATGTGCGAACTCATGTAATGCCTTCTTGATAAGAATAGTTAATGATCACGTCCTCACTCGTATAGAAATATTTAGACTAACTTAATCGCCTTGTTCAAAAAATGAGACTTATGGAGGCGGCAATTCAAATCGCTAAAGCAGCTGAAGAGCGTAAAGAAGAAATTGAAAACACCCGCAACATTCCATCTGATCTGATTACCCAAATGAAGTCCCTTTCATTGCCTAGATTATGGGTTGCTAAAGAATATGGTGGTGTTCAAATGTCAATCCATCAAGTGATGAAATTGTGGCAGCGTATGGCTTATCATAGTGGTTCTTTAGCATGGGTAAGCAGCGTAACTAATTGTTCCTCTCTTATTTCTGGTTATTTGCCGCATGAGATGGCATTGGCGATTTTTGGAGATCAACAGAGTATGGTTGGTGGGTTCGCTGGACCAGCAGGTTCTGCCCTATCTACTCATGGAGGATTACAGGTAACTGGGTCTTGGGCTTGGGGCTCAGCGATCTCACATTGCACACACATAATCGGCGGCGTCAAGTTGATAAAAGATGGAAACATGGTAGGTGCTGGAGTGAGCTTCTTAGAACCAAGCGATGTGACTCTATTAGACAATTGGCACGTTATAGGTATGAAGGGCACCCACAGTATAGATTATGCGGTTAAGAATTTATTTGTCCCCAATGATCGATGGATTCCTTTTCCTCCATCTAAACCTGTGATAAACGAACCACTATATCGTTTTTCATTCCTTGGGGCATTGGCTCTCTCTGTTGCTGTTATAGGATTGGGTCTCGCAGAAAGAGCACATGACGAAATCATACTTCTTCTAAAGAACAAAGTAGCCCTCGGTGATCAAAAACCGCTCTCCAAGCAGGCGATAATACAGGATAAAACAGGAAGGATATCGGGCAACTTACTCGCAGCAGAAAGTCTCTTTTACACCACCATACTTGAAGCTCAGAACGCTACTGAAACAAGACTCGCAACCACAGCTATAAAAGCTAAAGTCAGGCTGGCCGCATGCACATGCACACAGCTCTGTCTTTCTGTTGTGCGAGATGCCTATGAGCTGGCAGGAGGATCAGCAATCTGGAATGCTAACAAATTAGAAGAACTACATCGAGATATGCATGTAGTAAGTCAACATGGGATGGCCAGCAATGCAAATTATAGAGTGACAGGGTCTGTAAGATTAGGAAATAAAGTTCCTCTATTCTTGCTGTAACTAAAACTCCATGAAACATTGAATCTATAGAAGCTGATTGTGCACGAGGAGAAATGTATTAATTAACGATTAACTATTCACCTCTTCAGTTCAAAATCAATCAGTAGATGTACCTTACTCACTATTGAGTAAGGTACATCTACTGATATGCAGATTCCCCGTCATATACTTCCTGTTATTGTAATCTCACAGTTTTGCTGTACATCACTATGGTTTGCTAGCAATGCGATTATAAGCGATCTGGTGCTTACCTATGGCTTAGACGCATCAATCACAGGCAATATTACTTCTGCCGTACAGCTGGGCTTCATTACAGGCACCCTACTATTCGCAATTTTATCTATAGCCGATCGATTCTCACCGTCCCTCGTATTTATGGTGTGCGCATTTCTTGGCGCTACGGTTAATTTAGGTGTACTCTGGTCAGGCAGTTCCTTGCTGAGTATTATGAGCTTCAGGTTTATGGTAGGTTTCTTTTTGGCGGGCATTTATCCAGTAGGTATGAAGATTGCCGCAGACTACTACTCTAAGGGTCTTGGATTGTCACTCAGTCTTCTTGTAGGAGCATTAGTATTAGGAACAGCCTTTCCCCATCTTCTTAAGGTCACCTCACAGTCGATCGATTGGAGATTGGTGATCTACATTACCTCAGTATTAGCAGTCATGGGTGGCTTGCTGATCAACTTATTTGTTCCCGACGGCCCCAACCGCAAGCCTGCGCAGCAAGTACAGCTGTCATCCTTCTTTCGCGTATTTAAGAACAAGCCCTTTCGGGCTGCCGCTTTCGGATATTTTGGTCATATGTGGGAACTCTATACTTTTTGGGCTTTCGTCCCCGTGATAATTGCCACCTTCAACGCTAATGAGGTTCAGGCGGTTTTAGATATTTCTCTGTGGGCATTTATTACAATCGGTATTGGAGCTGTCGCATGTGTAATTGGAGGTATATTATCGCAGCGTTACGGTACTCGAACTATTGCTCAATTAGCATTGGCCTGTTCAGGAATCTGTTGTTTATGCATGCCTTGGGTGATCGACTCGGGGATGAGGTGTTTCTTCATTGCGTTGATACTCTTCTGGGGTATGACTGTCATCACTGACTCGCCACTATTTTCTACAATGGTTGCCCAAAATGCTACACCAGAACTAAAAGGCACAGCACTAACGATTGTTAATTGTATCGGCTTTGCGATTACCATCATCAGCATACAGGTATTAGGTGTATTGTGGGACAAAACCAGCAACGCTAATGTCTTCATGATTTTAGCCATTGGTCCGGCGTTAGGATTATGGGCACTTAGACAATCTAAATCACTATCACAACAGAAATAAAAAAAGCCAAGCAACATGGGTCATGTAGCTCGGCTTTAATCAACTAACTGATCTTAAACTAACTTGATTTATTTCGTCACCGTTAAGGTGTACTTAGGCGTTGGGTTGAGTGGGCAGAAGTACTCATAAGTACCTGCTTTAAGATTTACAATTCCTGTTTTGCCACTTGTGCCATCTGCTACTGGAGCTTTTACATAAGCCTCAGTAATGTGCTTGCTTGCATCATACATGCCTTGTGGTACCAATACGAATCCTACATCATGTCCTACTCCATCGTTTCCGATTTCAAACTGATAAGCGCCTTCTTTCACAGTCAATGACTCTATAGTAAACTTTCCTGTAGTCTGACCTAAGTTTAATGTCTGAACATCATCACGTACCACTACTGTGTATTTAGGTGTTGGATTGAGCGGGCAGAAATACTCATACATGCCTGGCTCAAGGTCTACTACGCCAGTCATTCCTGTTGTACCATTTGCTACAGGTGCTTTTACATAAGCCTCTTTGATGTGCATACTCTGATCGTACTTGCCTTTTGGTACAAGAACGAATCCTACATCATGTCCTACGTTATTATTGGATACGCTAAACTGATACGCACCTGGAGTCAGCTCAAGGCTCTCCTGAGTAAATTGTCCTTTTGTTTGCTCTAAACTTATCTGTGTAATCTGCGCGCTTACTGCTGTCGATATCAACAGTGCAAAGGCGATTAATTGAAGTGTAACATTTTTCATACTAATGAATTTTGAATATCTGTGATTTAATTTTTCACAAAAAAAACCATTACTACAGTTATTCACATGTACATCTTTCCCTAATGCATGTCGATTTAGCCTTATTACAGTACTAGGCGGCGACGCTTCTTGATTTTCTAAAAATCGTTGGACTCATTCCGATATGTTTCTTGAAGAATTTAGAGAAATGAGAAGCATCCTTATATCCGAGCTCTTCGGCAATCTCTATGGCCGATAGATCCGAGTACAATAAGAGTCGTTTGGCTTCAAGAAGGATCCGATCATTAATCACCATCAGAGGTGACTTATCACTGTATTTAGGAAATAGGTTGGATAGCGTCTTAGGAGACTTGTACATCAGATTGGCATAGTCCTTCACATGGTGATACTCTCTGAAATGTTTTTCTACCAGAATATTATAATCTCTGATGATATTCATCTGTGTATGATTAATGGTCGGCTCAGGCAGATCATTTTTAATCATGCGAGTAGATAAAATCAGTAGTCGCTTCAGCGATGATCTGAGCATCTCGCCTTGCAGATGATCTTTGACTTGAAGGTCTGACTTAATCATTTCGAGAATAGTGTCATACTGGCTGACTTGATCCTCACTTAAGCTAATAATAGGAGGCTCAGAAGAACCAAAAAATAAGAATCCGTTGCACGAAACTTGATCATCATGAGTCTGTATACAGAAAAACTCCTTGTTAAAGACTACGGAGACAAAGCCCGCATCTTTACTTGTTATTTCAATGATATTGAGCGGTGTACAAAAGATCAGTTGATTGCGCTTCAGGTGACATTGATAACCATCTAGGAGGACCGCGCTCTGTTCAGACTTGCACCATAAGATCTTGTAGAGATCGCTGCGACCCAATAGCTCTAATGACGGATCACAAGAAAAATCTGTAAGAACAAAACAGTCTTCATCTCGGAGACCGGAGTAGTCTAGTTTCATAGTGATCGGTTAGCGATTTATTGTTAGTTGAAGCGATATAATACTAACAACATGTTAAAGGAAAAAAGGTTAAGTTAAGCTTGTCAAAAATAGAGGTATATCAGTTTAGTCTCACATAAATATTCCTTATCTTATTAGACATAGGTGGCCACCTCTATTAATCCACTTTAATTCACACCATAAACTATTACTATGAAATATTTAGTTGTACTTATCCTATGCATCACCTTTTCCTTAAGCACAGAAATCCAAGCCCAAGAAATAACCGAATTCAGAGGGCCATGGAACGTTCAATACTTCCAGGATGATGTGCAGATTACTCGTAAAGAAGTCAAATCTCTTATCCTTCAATATGACAAATCAGCAGAACTCTGGAAGAAATGGCAACAGCAATCATTAGTTGCTGGTGCAACCTTGATAGGAGCCATTGGATTTGCCGTATGGGGACAGGTCAATGACAATGCGAATCGAAGTACCGCCGTACCTCTAATAGGTGCGATTGCAACGGCCGGAACAAGCATTGGCTTTGGTGCCGCTGCATTTAATAGCCGAAAAAAAGCCATACTCACGTATAACAGCCAATTTGATGATCGGTCCGTTCATCTCGGTCCGTCCAACAATGGATTGGGGCTAACGGTCGCCTTTTAGTGATTGATCATCATCAAGTTCTATTACGTTTTTCTTTCGCTCTATTCATGCAATAGAGCGAAAGCTTTTTTACCCGCAACTGAACGGAAAAGTGCTATTAAATAAGCGACAGTTGCGCCTGAAACGTTATGAACATATAACCCGATTAATACCATCATCCATGAATGCACTAAATTATTCCCTACTCTTCCTCTATATCGCAATCTTCAGTTCATGTGGCAGTAGCGACGATCCAGCTGAAACCTGCGGTCCCGAAGTTGTCATCAGCGGGGAATTGTTTGTAACGGCCAATACTGAGTTACTCGATATTATTAATATCAATATAA
>CAZAXY010000166.1:0-6037 GCA_964489125.1 uncultured Saprospiraceae bacterium | reverse complement strand
CTTCAAACGGTCCAATGCGATAGGCGGAAGCCTTAATAACATCATCATTTCGGCCAATGAACCAGATATATCCATCTTCATCCTTATATGCCTTGTCTCCAGTGTAATAAAGATTGTGTTTAAATGAGCGAGCGGTCCTTTCTTGATCGCCTAAATATTCTAAAAACAATCCATCATTTTTATGCTCATCTAGCTTCACACATATAATTCCCTCCTCCAAATTTTGCACTTCTCTACCTGCTTCATCATAGATTCCGATGTCGTATAAAAAGGTTCCTTTACCCATCGAACCCGGCCTCAGCTGCTCTCCTATGAGATTAGCGACCAGTGCAGTAGTCTCAGTTTGTCCATAACCATCTCGTATGACTATACCTGTCTCTTTAGTCCACCTATCAATTACGTCAGGATTCAGTGGTTCCCCAGCAGCACAGCAGGAGCGTAAAGAGAGCTTATAATTGCTGATATCTTCCTGTATAAGCATTCTTACCACAGTAGGCGAGCCGCAGAAAGTATTCACTTTAAAAGACTCCATAGTCGATAGTTGATCCTTCGCATTAAAATTGTCGACTTGATTAGCAAGGATAGTTGCGCCAGCATTCCACGGTGCAAAGAAGCTACTCCAGGCAAATTTAGCCCAGCCAGGAGATGATATGTTATAGTGTACATCTCCTCTCCTACAGCCTATCCATGACAAGGTGGACAGATGACCTACAGGATAAGTGAAATGCGTATGCACCACTATCTTAGGAAGGCCAGTTGTTCCAGAAGTGAAAAAATAAAGCAATGGATCATCAGATTTAGTGTGTGCAGACTCACAGTTAATGGGTTCTCCCAATATCTCATCAAAATTCACCCATCCCTCCTTGTGGGCACCTATTACTAGCTTTAATTTTATTCGTTTACCACAAGCTTTTTCAGATTCATCTATATCATCTGCATAATCGCTATGGGCTATAATTACATCTGGAAAAAGCGAATCAAATCGATAGGTCAGATCTTTCACAACCAAATTAGTCGCTGTAGGCATTGTTATATAACCACCTGTAATACTCGCAAGAAATGTAAACCAGTTTTCAGGGATCAGCGGCAGCATAGTGTAGATAACATTGCCTTGATCAATGTTTTTGCGCCTAAGTAAATTGACTAATTGATTGCTCCTCTCATAGACGTTCTTAAATGAAAAGGTACTCACATCATTCTTATACTTCCAAATAAGAGCATCTGCATTGCCATAATGAGCTACATTGGTAGGATAGAATATATCTCTAACCCAATTAAAATATTCGGGCTTAGTAGGCTTAACTTTATCAATCTCGCTGATCCTCTCTTCATCTATTAGACTAGTTATCTTCTCAAAGTATTCTAATAATTTCATCATCAAGGTTTATGGTTAAAAGTAGGTGTATTGACACCTCCCAGTTTGACAAGTCATGTACGGTTTCAAAGCCTATTATAAGAGGTTCAATATATAAAGGCAACCGCTAAAGATCTTAATGTTAAAACTATGACTTTTGACATTATTGTTGATATAATCTTTCTCTACTGCAAATCGAAATCGAGCCCTTATCATTCACTTCAATGGGTTGAAATAACCTTGGGAATGAAAACATTCCAAAGGCTCAATCCTAATAGACATTCCAACTTGATTCTTTCTCTCCAAAACTATTTAATCATCCGTACACATTTCGTGCTTGCACATTACAAGTATATATGAGAAATTTCCAGCTAGAAAGTATACAGGTCTTGTAAACTATTCATCATGAATATTTGCATGAAATAGTAGTATTCTTATTCCCCTGGCCGATAAGTCCTTTTCGCCTGACGCTCAACATCCTCCCGATAAAACGCGACGTCCTTAAACTCACCGTCTGCGTACATCTGTGCTTGATCAAAAAAGTGAGGTGAGTTGGGATCGTTGGATTGACCACCAGCTAGTATAGTTTTAGCCTGAAGACTATCTCCAAACTCTACAACTGCAACAAAGCTATTGCCTCTGGTACCATAGAGCTTTGTTGAAGTATGTCTTGATCGATCACCATAAGCAGCCAATGCACCCCATCTTCCTGAGGCAAATCCGATTGGGATACTTTCTATGGCGTCATCAAAAGCAGCTCCTATTTCGCCGCTCGTCCTTTGAAAACGGTGTACTTCTCCCCATGGCTTCTGCCAATCCCCAAAATCCTCTACAAGTTGATCTAGGGTTTCTGTCAGTATTCCTATTTTCTTTGAAGCACTTACATTTTTAAAGTCTTCAAAGTCCTTCATACTTCTTAGACTAGCATTCATAGCATAGTAGTGACTGATAGTCATAGCCACGGATTCTTTCGAACTTGTAAAATCCCATTGTTCTAGTATATCTGATGCCTTACCGATAGCTTGCTCAGCAGGATTCAACTTTTTACAGGCCTTTATAATTTCTGGCACCATGACTGCAAAAGCAGGCAAATAAGGATCGTAGGCGAGATCGATCAGCTTGTCCAGTGTAAGATCCTCCGCTTCTGACAAAAGCCTTATGGCATTCACACCTCTAAAGTTCTCTCTGTCGATGGACATATATCTGGGATAATCCTCTCGCTTTGGACTATGCTCCGCCGCAGAAGTGAAGGGTGTCGAATTACAATTTTGTATCCATCCATTGGGAGGATTTTTGACGACTATCGCTTCACTAACTGGGTGTAGTCCATCCCAGTCTGTTTCTGGATCACTACCATCTACTGGTTTTCTATAGTCAAACTGCTCATCCCTTACAGGGATAAAGTTGCCATGATAGTAAGCTATATTGCCACCGGCATCTGCATAGACAGTATTATTGGACGAGTTAGTTAGGATATCCATCATCTCATCAAACTCTTGTAGGCCATTTTTCTTGGTCCGCGTATAAGATTGCTCCAAAGCCTTTATTGGTTCCCACATTAACGCCGTAGCAGTCCATTTGCCGTCGACTTTATGAGTTATAGGTCCATGGTGGGTTCTGTAGATCGGAAATGTTCTTTCTTTCATCACCTCACCTTCTCTATAATTCAAGGTCACGTCAGACGTCCATACATCCCTTATCTCATCACCATATTCATACGTCAGTTTATCAACCTTCTTTGAGATCGTTTCTACGAACTCATCTATCACATCCGTAAAGGTCGAGGTATGCATCCACCCCGTCTTCTCATTGAATCCTTGATATACAAAGAACTGTCCCCAGGTGACAGCTCCATAGGCATTAAGCCCTTCTTCGCTTACTACATGTACTTCTCCGCGAAAGTAGAATGAAGTATGCGGATTGATCAAAAGCATCGCATTGCCGCTGCGTGTGTTAGCACCTGATATGGCGAAGCCATTGGAGCCGGAGGGCTCATCATCCGCTGGTGAAGGATGCATCAGGTTGGGGTCGGTAAGACTTCCTATTCCAAGGGACTTATCACTTTCGTAAAAAGCTCTTATCTTTTTAGTAGAGACCCGCTCTATGTCTCCTCCAATAGATCCCTCCGAGAAGTACATCGGCATCCAAGGTTCGAATCTCGTAAGGAGTTTTGGTTTCACCTCTGGATGGGTATGTAGGTAATAATTAACGCCATCTGCAAAAGCTTGGCAGAGTTCCTGTAACCATGGTGGGGCACTATTATAATTAGCGATCGCCTCTTCTGTGGTCATGAATAGTCTCGCGCGTAGATCACTATAAAGCATGTCTTCTCCCTCTACTTCGGCCAACCTCCCGATAGCCCATATGTAGTTGCGCTCCACTCTTGGAAAATCATCTTCACACTGCGCAAATAACAATCCGAATACTGCATCAGCATCCGTCTTGCCATAGATGTGTGGTACTCCAAAATCATCACGTATGATCTCTATGTTTTCAGCTTGGGCTTCCCATTTTCTAACTTCTGTATCAACAGATTGAGTACGACAGGCACTTAATAATATTACTGCTAGAAAAATAAAGTAACGCATAGGCTAGATTTCTTATTCACAACTAGACCATAATTATAAATCGAGCAGTAAGGTATAGTACACTGCTCATTGGTATCTTCTTTTTTCACAATTACAAATTCTAAGTTATAGCCCCACGAAAACATACTGTATCCTCTAACAAAGCTTTACTTAATATCATCTGATCTGATTAGACTCTGAAAAATCTCAACATTCCTTTGAGATATTGCACATAAGTAGTAGTTCGTAGCTAAAATCAAAGCCGGAAAGATGGCATAAATAGCGGCAAATATACATACAGCCCCAAATAACCCGAAGCTCTAAGAGGAACCCAAGCTAATAGAAAAAAAACATTACTGCGAAATCCTTTCGCATTTTTTGTACGAGGGCTTTTATCATCTTTAATTATTTAATGTCCTGAATTTATTCTGAGTGCCCGTATGGTGTTAAGTCGATAGCTATCTGCAGGAGGCATAATATTATATAAGTATTCTGCTCCAAAGAACAAAGTATTTATTATGCCTAGCGAAATGATTGGCATAACGATTTAGTTCACGCTACGGACAACATAAATATTGAGGTGAGCTAGCTCTGCCATTCCTTAGGATGACTATTGTGACCTATTAAATACTTCATGCTACTCTCGGAGTGAAAAAGAGTAGAACAAAGCTCTGCGACATAAACAGATCTCAAATCGCCAAAATTCAATCTTTACACCACCCAACTTCTTCATACCTTAACAACAAACTATCTTAACATGAAGACCTTCATCCTTATCAATGCTATTCTGGAGATTACAGCAGGGATCATTTTCTTAGCCGTCCCTACGCTTGCTCCTGGAATTGAAGACACCTCATCTGATGGCTTAGTATTTCTGAGGATGTATGGCGCTGCGGCCCTCGCTGCAGGTGTTGGGGCATTAGCTATGTGGCAGCGCTATCATAGTCGGGAGATAAGAAGTGTATTCGTGATTCTCTTCAGTGTATTTCATACTGGGGTGACTATAGCGAATGTAATTGGATATATAGGAGGAGATGAACAGTGTCTTCCTGTGTTTGTGTTGCATGGTGTACTTGCGATCATCACTCTGTACTACTATACTAAACACAAGTAGACATGTCTCCTGAGATACAGGCTTGGCGCGAACGGGGTGATTTCTTTTCATTTGGACCATTTGGGCATCAAGTATTCTATCGAGATATAGGAGAAGCTACTGCTAGCGCGGATGATACTCTTCTTTTATTGCATGGTTTTCCTGAGTCCTCTTACTCGTATCATGCCGTAATTGCCTCATTGGCAGCAAGGTTCAAGCGTATCGTACTTTATGATATGCTAGGATATGGGCTGAGTGACAAGCCCACCGAAGGCTACACTTATTCCTTGTTCGAGCAAGCGGATCTGGCAATGGCTGTATGGAAGGAACTTGGGGTCACTGGAGGTCATCTCTTATCACATGATATGGGTGATAGTGTGTCCACTGAGATCGTAGCACGTCGTGAGCATGGTATATTGCCGTCATTCTTAACAGATGACCTTAAGAGTCTTACATATACAAATGGTAGCATGGTCCTTGGTCTCGCTGATCTGCGCATCACGCAGAAACTGCTGCTCTCTCGATATGGTCGGCAGTTCAATAAAATCACTACTGCAAAGGTATTCAGCCAACAAGTCAAGAGCGCCCATGGCAATGCTAAGCTATCGGATCAAGAGGTATCCCATCTGTGGGAGCTTAACACGCTGAACGAAGGTCATCGCAAGACTTACCTTACGATTAAGTATCTCAATGACCGAAGGCGGTTTGAATCTACTCGATGGCTTCCAGCATTGTCCCAGACTACCCTACCTGTTCATCTCTGTTGGGGCGACGAAGATGCAGTGGCACGAGTAGCTATGGCGCACCACCTCAAAGAAAAGGTCTGTAAGCATGCGACTCTTACTATTATGAAAGGCTTGGGACACTTCTGTCAGCTCGGTAGCCCTCAGGTCTGGAGTGAGTATGTGTTGAAGTTTTATCAGTAAGGGATATGCTCTGAAAAGAGGTATATTTATGTCGAAAGCAAATCAATAGGGATATTCAGAGGTAAGGGCATAGCTATCTCATGTTGAGTATTACCCT
>CAZAXY010000165.1:0-6115 GCA_964489125.1 uncultured Saprospiraceae bacterium | reverse complement strand
CATCACTAAACTCACTCAATTGATCCATCGTCAATTCCAAGGTTTCATCAGTAATAGGGCTGGTTTCGGCCAAGTACCGCTCTGCAAATGCCGCTTTGTTAGTAAACGGAAATCCTGATGCCACTTTAAGTATATTCTCAATCTCAGAGAGGCTATATGTTCCGGCATTATAGTAATCTACCTTGTCCAGCACCTCCTTATTCTCCCAATAATGCAGGACTTCTTGAGACTTCTCGATTAGTGCATATTTGGATAATGCCCCTTCTTGTCGATATAATTCCTCGCCATTAGGGCTTAGGAAGAGCAATGTTGGGTACGAGTCTATCCCAAGCGATGAAGCGAAATCTGGTTCTACTTTATCCGCATTGACCTTTAGAGAGATAAATTCAGTATTTAAAATTTCACTGAGCTTGTCATCTGTGAATACATCACGATCCATGATTTTGCAGGGTGCGCACCAGTCTGTATAGACATCCACAAAGATCAACTTACCCTTGCCTCGAGATTCAGATAAGCTCTGTTGCCATGAAGAAACCCGATCAAATTCCACCACCACATCAATGATATCCTGTGCCACAGCCCCATAAGAGAGAAATGTCGATAAAAGGAAGACTTTAAGCGATTTAGATATCGCAAATACGTCAATATCGATTAATTTTCTCGTTATAATGGATCGTACTGAAATACTCTCAATTTTCATACTATGATGGATAGTGGCTATAATAACGAACAAATATCTGCCAAAATATTGCCTAGCGTGCAAGATATCTCCTTTGTACCACTACATAAATCATACCTTAAAATAGAATTAACAATACTGGGTATCATCTGGGCTGTAATTGCGATTGTTGCCTTAACAGGATTCTATTTTGGGGAGCCGGAGCTGTCTTGGATCCCTGTAGCAGTAGGTGGGCTAATTGCTGTACTTGCCATCTTCAGTGTCGTTGTTACCATTTTGGGTTTCAAGCACAAGGGATATGCCGTCCGCAATCTCGATATCATCTATAAGCAGGGTTTAATCTGGAAGAAGGAGTTAATCATTCCATTTAACCGGATACAACATGCCGAGGTTAACCAGGGGCCTCTGGAGCGCATGGTCGATCTCGGAGAACTTAATATTTATACAGCGGGCGGTAGAAGCAGCGATCTATCCATTAAAGGGATCACTAAAGAGGAGGCCATGTCTATTAAGCATTTCTTACTGAACAAAACGGCGATGGATGACGAAGAAGAATAGCCTTTCATTTATTGAGCCGCAGCGACAATCTGAGTGGGCCATCATATTTATCATCCTCAGATTTCTCCGAAAGTTTCTGATGCAGATCTGGCCTATCCTTGCAGCGGTCGCATTAGGTAGATCCCGAAATAGTGAGTTTGACACATTCGAGCTAGTCATCGCAGGATTGGGAGTGTTCAGTTTGATATCATCTATTCTAGCATACTTCAGATACTATTTTCACATTTCGGAGGAGGAACTCGTTATCCAAAAAGGCATTCTGAAAAAAATACGCCTTGACCTACCTTTTGATAGAATACAATCGGTCAACTTCAGTCAGAACTTTTTACACCAATTGCTGAATGTTACCGCGGTAGAAATTGAGTCAGCAGGATCAGATCAGAAAGAACTTAAAATCGACGCCCTTCAGATACCTGTCGCGGAAAAGTTGCGTGAAGAATTACTCAAAAGAAAAGGACAAAACATTGTCCATAACACAGAAGTTATCTCATCTGAAGAGACCCTCAATAAGCCAAAGTCGAAGGAGATTATGTCCCTTGACATCCAAAGTCTAGTAAAGGTGGGTCTTACCCAAAACCACCTCAAGCCAATAGGCTTAATCATCAGTTTAATCGCATCAATTTGGGCCACGGGTTTTGCTGGCAACTTCAACCCCACAGTTTTATTCGATTTTATCATGGAGCGTTTTGATGGGATAAGCTCTATAGTTGGATATGGTATAATAGCAATATTACTTGTTCCGCTGATGGTACTGTGGTCTGTTGTCAACACGATACTTCGGCATTATAACTTAAGTTTTACCAGATCGGGAAGGCGATTCCATGTAGAGCAAGGCCTGCTAACCAAGCAGCAATTCTCCGCCATGGATAAGAAAATACAAATCATGTCATGGGGACAGAATCCTTTGGAAAAGATCTTGGGCTATCACAACATCTTCTTCAGACAAGCCAAGTCTGGAGAGGATCGCAAGAACAAGCAGCGATTTGAAATACCCGGGTGCTCAGAAGGGCATGTAACTAACGTCAAAAACGCCTGGCTAAAAAAGTCGAATCAGACGTACAATGAGTATCACAATGTCTCGGACCACATGTTCAAGCATACTGCCAAATACCAATGCGTCTTTTTTGGACTAATAATAATAGGGTTGACCTATGCCCATGTTTGGGTGGCTGTTGCTGTAGCAGTAATAATTGGGGGGCTAAGCTTGTATTTTAGTTGGAAGAGATACACCAAAAAGAGATATGCTCTTAACGATGATAATCTATTTATCGGTGGAGGTATACTAGGTTTCAAAAACTCGATCTGTCCAATTTACAAAATCCAGAATCTGGCAATCCATCAAAACTATTATCAACAGCGCAGGGATCTGGCAACCTTGCGCATACATACTGCTGCTGGTGCAATGAGCATCCCTTATATACCAAAAACAACGGCTCAACAACTTATGGATAGGCTGATCAGTCAGGTAGAACAAAGCAAGAGAAGTTGGATGTAATCGCTGACTATGTTTGAGGCTATAATCAAGAAAATAAGCGACTCATATGCTCCATTACCAGAGGAATGCCTGAGTTCAATAATCCTCAATGTCAAAGTACTGAACAAATCTAAAGGGTCAATCTTAGTCCGAGAAGGACAGTATTCTGATAAGATCTATTATATGGTAAATGGCTGTGCAAGGGCCTATTACCTTAACGATGGGCGGGATATTTCGGATTGGTTCGCTTTTGAAAACAACTTTATAAGCTCCATCGTGAGCTTTTTTACGGGCAAGCCTAGCCCGCACTATATAGAAGTATTAGAAAATTCTACACTCTTAGAGTTCTCTAAGGAACAGGTAGAAAGCCTATCTCAGAGTTATCATGAGTTTGAACATTTATTTAGAATTGTTTTAACTGAAACTACGCTCCATCAAAGGGCAAGAATCGGTGCGATACTCTTCCAAAAGGCCGATAAGCGATATGAAAATCTCTTGGAATTATATCCAGATATACTTCTACGAATCCCCCTCACACATATTGCATCATACCTTGGGATGACTCTAGAGACATTAAGCAGAATAAGGCACCCAAAAAAATAGAATTTGATATAAATCAAATGATATAATCCTCATTAACCGAATCTTTGAGCTAGATGAAAAAAGCACATTTCTATTCGGGTCTAACTCTATCCATATTTATTACAGCTCATCTCTCTAATCATCTATTGAGCTTCTTGGGGGAAGCTGCACATATCACATTCATGGATGAATTGAGAGTGATCTATAGAAATTTTGCAGTTGAGTTCGTTCTGATTGCCTCTGTTATTATT
The DNA here is from genome assembly GCA_964489125.1 of uncultured Saprospiraceae bacterium. Classification (GTDB taxonomy): domain Bacteria; phylum Bacteroidota; class Bacteroidia; order Chitinophagales; family Saprospiraceae; genus GYS-P2D. The sequence goes on along the minus strand of CAZAXY010000165.1, from coordinate 2,571 downwards.
CAGATTTTCACCGGAATAAGTCTTTTCTTTCGAAAGCGGAAAATAGCAAAAGGATTTTTTGAACTTTTACAAATCTGGTCTGGATTATACTTAGCTATATTTTTAATATTTCATGTGAGTGCAGTATTTGCAGGAAGATATTTGCTCAATCTCGATACCAACTTGTATTTCGGCGTGGCTGGGCTTAACACCTTCCCATACTATCTGTTTTTTGCCCCATACTATGGTCTATCAATAATTGCTTTATTTGGTCATATTGCGGCAATACACGCTTTAAAAATGAATAAAACAATGCTTGGTGTCACTGTCCAAAATCAGGCTATCGTCGTCCTAATAATTGGAATACTATTATCGGTGGCTGTGCTGTATGGATTGACTAATGGATTTGATGGAATAGAGATACCACAAGCTTATCATATCATGATTGGTAAATAAATCATCCTATAGTAATTAATCAATGTCCTAAAATATTAAGGTGATCTAAAAGCATAAAAAAAGGGCCCCTGCCCCCCGGCAGGAACCCTATAAAGGTATCAATGAAAATTATTGCTTATCTCGCAACAAGTACTTTTAAGCTTGTCCGTTGATTATTTTCATTGATGGTAATTGTGTAGTATCCTGGTATTAGATCTTGTACATCAATTGAAGTTTGGGTATTAGAAGTCTTAAGAGACTTCACATTGCGTCCCATGAGATCATATAATCTGATTTCACCTTCTTCTGATGAATTTCTTTTCACAAAAATGTAGTCTGTAGTTGGGTTAGGGTATGCAACCACATCTACTTGCTGAGTCGTTTCTATTTCTTCTTTTATTTCACTTGCTATAGCGCCATCTTTAATTCTTACAATTGTCTCAGAAGCCTCATCGTAGTACCACTCTGGGAATGCATCCTCTGGAGCTGATTGTGCTGTAGCAAATCCATTGACTGAACCATCATAAGCACATATAGCGAAGTCTCCTTTAGTATTGTTACCCTGATCAACAACTCTGTAGTAGATAAATGAACCTGCCACTTGATCAGTCAAGTTGATCTCTGATCCTCTGCGACCTCCAAACTGGTCACAGTCTACTAATGTAAGATCATCACATGTTCCACTATAAGCTTCAAGGATCATATTGTTCTCATTGAATAGTAATGGAGCGCTCACAGTAACTGCACCTGAACTTGGCACTCTAACCTTAAACCATACATCATCTGGGCGAAATCCACTTACACCACAAGAGAAGAATCTGCTAGCGTCCGTGGAGTAAGTAGCTCCTACATTACTATGGATTTCTTCATTACAAGTAGATCCAGCAGTTAACTCGATAGCTCCCAAGCAATCGTCATTAGGAATTCCTTCGGTAAGACATGCTGCAGGTGCTGTAAACAAGGTGTAAGCTCTATAATGACTCTGCTGCCAGCAAAGGTCATCGCTGCTATTACCGATATTAGCAGATACATTAACCACTCGGCCATCAGCTGGCAAATCAGTCAATGTGATAATCTGCGGGCTACTCGTGATTCTGAATGATTGGTTATTTACAAATAGGTATTCATTAGCACCGCTATTTCTGTATGTCACTCTAAGCGTCTGCTCGTAAGTACTTGTCGCGCCATCACACTCAGACTGCCCAAGAGCCTCGACATAATTGATTCTACAGCTCGTCTGTGGTGCTCCGCCAAATGCACATAATCCAAACTCTCCTTCTTGGATCGTTCCTCCGCCGAAGATTCTGATATAAATTGTCTCCCCTGGCGTACGGTTGAATAACTCTATAAGTCCGTGTCTGTCGTTTACGGGCCAATATTCTTTTATACTACTACAAGCGATTGCTGTGAGGTCGTTGCACGAGCCAGCATAAGCTTCCATTATGATTTCAGAGACTCCGCCATCAACTTCAAAAGATTCTACAAACAGGTTGCCAGATGCTGGCACAACTGCTGTGAACCAGATGTCAAGGGCTCGATCCGTCTGGCCGCATAATGCCTTATTGCTTGGATATCCCGATGCAGTAGCACCGAAGTTGTGATAAACCTTACTGTTACAGCTGCTCTCTACAGTGAGCGCCGCTGCAGTAGTACATGTGTTATTGCTAAGAGCTGTCTGAGTCAGGCATATGTAAAATGTACCGTTGTCAGCAGGACTCTCATTGTATACTCTGAAGTATAACTCTTCTCCAGGAGCAAAATCTGTGATCTCTTGAGATGAACTCGATTGATCGCCAATACAGATAAACTCTGATCCTCTTGTGATGTATGCTTCGATTATCGGGTCTGCCACTGCTGGATTCACTCTTACTACTTCTACGTTCATTCCAGCTTGTTCTGGTACAGTAGTCTTAAACCATACATCTTCAGCCTCTCTATTGTTAGAACATGCTACTTGAGACTTTATAGATGTAGTGGCACTGCTAAGAATGTAACTTTCTTCGAAGCAATCCGTACCGAAACTAAGCTCCTCAGCATTTTGCGGTTCGTCATTTTCTGGTGTAGCACATCTCTTAAGGATGACCATTAGTCTTCCTGCAGGTACTTTTTCTGTGTATTGTCTTTTGTATGGATCCCAACATTGGATAAACAAGTTAA
>CAZAXY010000164.1:4533-6143 GCA_964489125.1 uncultured Saprospiraceae bacterium | reverse complement strand
TACAACTCGATTTCAATTCTCTCGTCCGTCGTAGTTGCATTACTACTGTCAGCTAAGCATATAGCTTAGTCTTCTCTTGATTATAGTATCAGCAATACAGACCCATTAAAACTATGTAAATAGTTGCATAACTATATACTTGCTTCTATAGTTGAACATACACATGTATCTATGGAGAAATTAACAAAAGCCGAAGAAGAAATCCTTGTAATGATGTGGCAGAAAGGGCGGTGTACCGTAAGTGAGCTTATCAGTGATATGCCCGAACCCAGACCTGCACACTCAACCGTTTCCTCCTTTGTTCGAACATTAGAAAAGAAGGGATATGTTAATCATAAAGCGTACGGCCGTACCTATGAGTACTTCCCAATTGTAGAAAAATCCGATTACCGCCGCAATAGATTAGCTGGATTAGTATCTGACTTTTTTGGAGGATCGATTGATGAACTCGTTTCCTCTATCGTGAGGGATGAAAAAATGTCGATTAAAGAGATGCAAACACTTCTCAATAAAATCAAAAACGACAAAAAATAAGTACACCAACAGCTCAAACCACTAAAACAAGCCACTATGCTAACCTACCTAATTAATGTTACCGTAACCTGGATGATTCTCTATATTATTTACAAATGGTTATTAGAGAAGGAAAAGTACTTTGCCCTCAACAGATTCTATCTCTTGTCTTCTGTGATTTTTGGATTGGCATTACCATTGCTTTCTTTTATTTCAATAGAAGAAACACAACTACTTCCTTCAATAGCGCCCGAATTGAACGCTTCTTACTATGAGCAACTAGTATTGCTCAATGAATATTCGAGTGTCGTTATTAACACTTCCATCGACAATTCGCCAGCTTATAAGCTAACAGCTCTACAATCTTTAAAATTAGTATACCTAATCGGTTTGTGTATTGCTCTATTACGAGTATTCCACTCGGGAATGAATTTGACCAAGCTATTTGTAACGGGCCGATGGATTCGCCATAAAACTCATATAGAAGTTACCGTAGACAAGAGAATACTACCTTTCTCTTTTCTCAATTTTATATTTATCAGCGATCGATTTGAGAATTCAGATGAGAGATCCAATATTCTCATTCACGAGCTGTACCATGTCAAGTCATATCACACGATAGATGTGCTTTGTATAGAATTGCTCAAGATCATTTTCTGGTTCCATCCTATGGTGTATCTATATAAGCGCACTATTATTCAAAATCATGAATATTCTGCTGATGAATCCGTGCTAAAACATTCTTCGAGACAACAATACTGCGCTTTGCTGATGCAGAATACCTTTCCCAATGTCAACCTTGCAATGACCAATTCATTTTTCCAAACCTATATAAATAAAAGAATCACAATGATGTATCAATCCAAGTCTAAGAAAGTCAGTTTGTTAAAATATTCAGTGGCGCTAATTGCCATTGTGCTTATGTCAGGAATCTTTGCGAAGCCTATCGTAGCACAAATAGATCAAACTATAAAAGATAGTTCATTACCTGACTTGAGCTCTCTCTCTACCGCAGTATCCACATCGACTGAAGCGATTAATAACACGGACCCAGTTGCAATCATTAAGTCTAAACCTGCTCCATTAAAGTCTACGGT
>CAZAXY010000164.1:0-4433 GCA_964489125.1 uncultured Saprospiraceae bacterium | reverse complement strand
AATATGGGTGAAGTATTAACCACAGACAAGCGCTTTCCATATGGTCTACAGGAAGAAGGCATGCGCATCGTAGACCTTATGAGAGAGGAGTTTAGCTTTTTACCTGGAGAGTGCAATGGAGCTCCTGTTAAGACAGCCGTTCTATTTCATATGAGAATCAGGGTGCCAGACGACAAGAGAGAACTGATTATAGTCAAGGACGCCTCAAATGTCACCCCTAACCAAAATCCAACAATTCACTCCGTAAGTAACTCTGGAAGGATGTTACTATTCTATTCGAGTAACATGAATGTTCCGACTTCTCTTGAATTGTTAGATCCAGAAGGCAAAGTCATCTTTGAAGAGGAAGTAGATTATATATATGGCACATACCACAAAGAGGTCATCTTACCACAACACGACAATGGCGTTTATACAATGCGAGCTACCCAAAGTGGTCAAGTTAAAGAGACAAGGACGGATGTGACGATATTTTAGAAAGGTATGGTTAGCTTACAAAGCTTTTAGAGTGTTTTTCGATTCTTGTGCTATAGTAAAACTTCATAATGAAGCTACTTAACCTACTATTCTGTCTTTTTCTCTTGTCAAGTTGCTCTGCTCAAGAGTCTGACTTGCTGATTAGGCAAGATCTTATATCAGATTGGTCTAAGTATCCTATCTATCCAAGATTAGTGGATGACACGAATAACCCTACAGGATATAAAGAAGAGTTTACCTACTTGGATGATATTGATGTATATCGCATTACTTATTTGAGTGACGGTCTGAAGGTTCATGGATTCCTGGCAAAGCCTAAAAAGAAAGGCAAATATCCATGTGTGATTTATAACCGAGGCGGCAATAGAGATTTTGGAGCCATGGTGGTGGCTCATGGCGCTTTGACGTTGGGCAAAATCGCCAAGGAAGGATATGTAGTAATCGCAAGTCAGTATAGAGGCAATGCGCGAAGTGAAGGTCAAGAAGAATTCGGTGGCAAAGACGTAAATGATGTCTTAAACCTTATTGAGGTACTTAGTGAAATCGAAAGTGCAGACACAGATAGGATAGGAATGTACGGATGGAGCCGTGGCGGTATGATGACCTACATTGCACTAACTCAAACAGATAAAATTAAGGCAGCGATTACGGGAGGAGCAAAATCTGATATGACACAGATAGATAGACCTGAAATGGAGAGCAAGGTGTATGCGGAATTAATACCTAACTATTGGGATAACAAAGAATTGGAACTTAAGAAGAGATCTGCGATTCATTTAATTGATGAGTTCCCAAAAGATGTTCCAATTCTCATGTTACATGGGGGCTCTGATTGGAGAGTTAAATCTACCAATTCACTCAATCTTGCCCTCAAATTTGAAGAGCATAGAATTCCGTACAGACTAAAGATTTTCGAAGGAGCTGATCATGGAATCTCTGAGTATAGAGATGAGGTGAATTCAGAGGTCATAAACTGGCTTGACAGGTTCCTTAAAAATGACGAACAACTGCCCAATATGGAGTATCATGGGAACTAATGAATCCGTCAATTAGTAAGAATCAATAGGCGCATTGCGTTCGATACAACAAAAAGTATCTATGAGGTTCTGCTTAGCCACATGTATTTTGTTTATCCTGGCATTTCAATCGGTCTCAGCTCAACATAATAGTAGAACAGACAGCAACTGCCTCTATCAAGAGTATTACGACGGAATTACAGCTGCATTGACAGAAAAGCATTCTAATGATAACTGGGCTCTTGCTAATGAGATATTTGCAGACGCTTTCAACAAGGTCGATACGCCATATGGACAGGACTTGGAAGAAGCATTGGAGGTCTCTGTAGCATTAGACGACGATACCCAAACCAAGTATATCACCGAGAAACTGCTTTTAGGTGGAATCCCGAGCGATTACTTTAGGAGATATCCATCTATCATAAATTCACAGTGGTGGAAGCAAATGGATTTTGTGGAATTTAGTGAAAAGCACAGAAGTAACTTTGATACTGAGCTTCTAAATAGGCTCTTGTCATTAAGGACGAAAGACTCTCTATTTAACATTAAGTACCATCGATTCAGAAAAGGCGAAGAGCAGGTAGAACTTGACTACCTGATTGATGAATCTACAGACATTCATAAAGAATTCAATGATATAGTGAGTAGTCACGGGTTCCCATCTGAGCTTAACACGGGTTATTTATATGGAGATAATCAGATACAGACATTGCCAACCCAAGTAGTCCTAATTCATATACAACAACGTGGTGAACCTATAAAAACTAGAGACTTTTCGTACATGGAGTTAGTATGTAATGGACATCTTACAGAGTATCAACATAGAAGCCTTCTTGCTCTAACAAGTATTGGTGGTGGCAAAGGAACAAAGCATGAAATGACATTTTTTTACAATAGGTATAAAGTTCAGTATTGAGTGCTACTTAGTTCGTCTCATTCAACTATGAAAACCCTATCATGAATCATAATATGCGCTCAACAATCAGTCTAATCTTAATACTCTCTTCTTTATGTAGTGCTCAATCCCAGAATCTTATTCTTAATGGAGATTTTGAGCAATTGACAGTAGACAGTGTGATTAACTGGGAACCGATAGCAGGAACCCCTGATATTCTTGATCTAAATAATTTGGATAAAGATTATGTCTGGGAAACCAATAAACGATTTTTTAAAGGAGTCAAGAGTCGGGGTTTTATTGGCTATGCTTTTGATGATGTGGATAGTGAAGTCATAAGTACCACAATCATATCACCATTGATAAAAGACTCCATCTATGCTGTAAGGTTGACATTTTTAACTGGTCATAGCTGCCTGAATGGACTAAATACAATTACCATTGGCATTACTAAAGACAAGCTAAGGAAGTCAAATAAGCCAGGGCCTTATGCACTTAATACAGTTGATTTAATATCTGATACAGAACAAATAGAGGGAGGGAAATGGCATCAATTAGAAACTACTTATAAAGCCATAGGAGGAGAGCGCTATTTGTCATTAGGGAATTTTAACGGAGCAAACAAGAAATACGCTAAAAGCAGAAAGGAGATAATAATAGGCAATGAAAGATCTAAGTCGTGCAATTACTTAATTATCGATGACATAGAGTTACTCCATAATACAGCAAGTCCAGAGAGAGAACTAATATCTGACCAGCCATTAGTTACGATTGAAGATGTCGCTTTTGATTTTGGCAAATGGGAAATAAAACCAAGTCACTTCGACGAGCTTAATCGTGCACTAAACGTGATAGAGTCACAGGAGGGCAAATTCATTATTACTGGATATACAGATAATGTTGGCACCTACAAATCTAACTTATTATTGTCCAAAAGACGTGCAATGGCGGTGAAGAGACATTTTGTAAATAAGGGCATGCATGAGAATAGATTTATAGTCATTGGTAAAGGAGAAGCTTCTCCCAGAAGCGACAATACAACAGAAGCCGGTCGAACCCAAAATCGACGTGTTGAAATCAGATTAACTAAAGAATAGAGAACGCCGTAGAACGAGTATTCACGGTTTCAGATTGGCTACGCCAGATCCACCTCCACGTATTATTTTACTCCTAATACCCTACAACTCGATTTCTATACCTACCTGTAATCTCCATCTACTGGTTATACCATCAACTACCCATGGCGTCACACCTTCCGGCACGTTAAATGAAAAAGTCGGTATATCTTCTTCCGTCAAGCCTTCAAACGCTAACAAGCTAAAGCTGGAGTTCACCACATTAGGCACAAAGAACTGATTGCCCCAAGAAGAATTCACCAGATTTAAGAGGTTGAACACGTCTAATTTCAAGTTTGCTTTTTTATCCTTGATATAGTTAAATCCAAAATTGAGACTACCATCCACGCTATGGTTCCACGGCGTTCTGCCACCGTTTCTTTCAGAAAAATCTCCCCTCCTTGAGTCAAGATAGGAGTTATTAGAGATGAAGTTGTCTAGTGCAAGCCACTGATCTTCGGCAGATACGAGAATACCAAGATCATTTTCAAATGGTATGAGTTCTATCTGACTCGCATCGGCAGGCACAAAAATCAGATCATTACGGGAGGACCCATCATTGTTAATATCTCCTTGATACACGAATGTGAATGGGCTTCCTGCTCTTCCATTATAAAGCAATGAAGCAGAGAGCTGATTCTTACCTATAGGAATCCTATGGGCGTAGGCTATACTTATCTTATGTCTCAGATCATGGTTAGAAAATGAGATATCTGGATCATTGCCAAACACGGCTTGGTTCCATTCGAAATTGGCTGCTGGGCTACTTCTCACGGTACTGCTCACATCTTTGCTGAGACCATAGCTGTAACCTATGTTCAGATTGGTGAATTCTGTGTTGCGATCAATCTTGAGGGTGGCATTATATCTGAAGCCTTCAGTAGTGTTCGTTAGGAGAAATACATTGGTGAAGTTTTCATCAATTTTTGA
>CAZAXY010000163.1:0-6155 GCA_964489125.1 uncultured Saprospiraceae bacterium | reverse complement strand
AACAGAGAAATGATATTGTATGCAGCCATTCAATAAATATTATGATTACAAATAAACAATCATAAAAACTCCTCAATATCTTCACCATTATATACAATGATGGGGTACAACAACGCTCAAAAAATAAAAATTGAGATAGGCTTTATAATATTGGCTGTTATTATTGCTGGTCTCGTAGTATTGCCAATTATCAACGCTGGTATTGAGTTTGATCTACTAGCCTATAACTTCGTATATGTTGTTGTCGCCGTCACATTTATACGGTGGCTAGTCCGTTGGGATCTACATCCACTTAGCGACTCTAAAGTTGGTAAAGTATTAATCATTTTTATGACGCCAGTGTTGTTTTTTCCATTGTTAGAAGGTATTCACTCATTCATAGAGTTTAAAGATCAACAAGGATTAGAATCTATTATGACCCATTTATCCCATAAGAAGCAACAGTTTTATTCTGCTTATCTGCGAAACGAGTATTTGTTCTTTGCTGTTGGCAGTTTTATCACATCTATCTTTTTGATATTTAAGATGTTGCGCTCAATTTGGCGTCAATACAAGTATGCTGACAAGAACAAACTAAAAGAAGGCTAGGACGACTATAGTCAGCGCTATTGAAACAGCAACCCCTGTCACAAAAGTCTGAAAAGCCTTTTTCATCAATACATATTTCCTGCCGAGATTGCGACCTACTAAGTAGTGATCTTGAAGAATATATTCACTGAGTAAATCTTTGTCCTTAAGGGATTCCTTGACAAATGGGATATACTTATTGCTGTCTATGTTATGGAAGTTTTCAAAAAAAAAGGGGCTATACTTCATGCCAGCTTGCTTCTCAATTCCTATTGAATTGAGATCTACAGGTCGTAGCACTGTTGAACACAATATGATCGTCATTAACAAGGTACTCGCCAGTACTATCAATGGAATATACAGATGCTCTCTTACAATAATGTCTTGATAAGAGAATAACATTGGAATTAGTGCTGTCAGCATAATACCATTGATACTCAACAAAATGTTGGCTTTATTATCAGCTATGTTCACAAGTTCTACATTATTCCTACTTGTCGTTCGAATTATGTTGAGTGCTTTTTTGCTGAGCTTAATCGCTTTCTGATTCTCTTGCATGACCACATAAAGGTATAAACTTAGTTCAGTATTGATTGTGTCTTGATACAAGCTTGAATTTGGATAATATCTCTATCAATTCAAGCTATATTTGTCTCCTGAAAAGATTGAGTTATAGTCTTACCACAACTGATATTTCCATATGAAGACTTCTTTAAACTGGTTGAAAGATTACATTGACATTCAGAACTCTCCGGCTGAGTTATCTGAGATACTTACTAATCTGGGATTGGAAGTTGAAGGAGAAGATACCATTGAGAGTATAAAAGGAGGACTTAGAGGTCTGATTGTTGGTCATGTAACAGAGTGTATTAAGCATCCTAATGCTGATAAATTATCACTGACCAAAGTAAATGTCGGGGGAGAAGAAGACTTGCAAATTGTATGTGGGGCTCCAAATGTTGCAACAGGCCAAAAGGTCGTTGTTGCTCAGGTAGGAGTTGAGTTGTTTCCACTTGAAGGCGACCCGTTCACAATTAAGAAAGGAAAAATCAGGGGTGAAGCCTCAGAAGGTATGATCTGTGCCGAAGACGAAATCGGAATAGGCCATGACCATGATGGAATCATTGTTTTGGCGGAGAATGCCGTAATTGGATCGTCGGTGGCTGAATTATTCGAAGTTACAGAGGATACAGTTTATGACATTGGATTAACACCCAATCGATCTGATGCTACCAATCATATAGGAGTTGCTGAGGATTTGTGTGCCTACTACAACTTCCAGAATGGCGCAAATGCGAAGGTGAAAAGTCCTGAAACTATTGGACTTGATGAGATACCTTCAGGTGACGATATCAAAGTTTCGGTAGAAGAACCCGGTGCTTGCCCGCGATATTCTGGAATATGCCTATCAGATATAAAAATTGAACCCTCTCCACATTGGATGCAAGAGCGCCTCAAGGCCATCGACGTCCGACCAATAAATAACGTGGTTGATATTACTAACTATGTATTGCATGAATATGGTCAGCCGCTCCATGCATTTGACCGTAGACATATTATTGGTGACCACATAAAGGTGCAATTCTTACCGACTGGAGCCGTGTTTCAGTCATTGGATGAAGTAGAAAGAAAACTCTCTGCTAACGACCTAATGATCTGTGATGGTGAAGATAATGGCATGTGTATAGGAGGCGTATTTGGTGGATTGAAGAGTGGGGTGAAAAACGATACAACGAACATATTTTTAGAGTCAGCTCACTTTGAAGCGCAGGGCATACGTAAGACTAGTACGCATCACAACTTGAGGACAGATGCTGCCAAGTGCTTTGAGAAAGGCTCCGATCCTAATGTGACGGTTGAGGCTCTGTTACGAGCAGTTTATCTTCTTCAAGAGTATGCAGGGGCAAAGGTGGCGTCCAACCTTGTTGACATATATCCCGATAAAATTGAGCCGAAAGAAATCGCGGTAAGAAGATCGGCAGTATCAAGGCTTATCGGGAACGACTTTAGTCATGAGCAACTCATGGGGATATATGAATCACTCAATTTTGAGCCTGCTACTACTGATGAGGAGAATTATGTCTTAAAGATTCCGACGAATAAAGCAGATGTCACACGGGAAGTTGATGTTATTGAGGAGGTCCTAAGAATCTACGGATATAATAGTGTTGAAGTAAGTAATACAATCAAAGCGGCATTACAAGTGGCCGAACCAGTCAATATCCAGATTCTAAGAGATAAGCTCAGTGAACGATTAATCGGAAAAGGATATCATGAAATTATGGGCTTGAGCCTTGTGACCGCTCATCAGGCCGAAGCTGTTAGTTTATCAGACGGTAGGGAGAATGTCTCGGTAAACAATACGAGCAATATCGATCTCAATATTATGAGACCCGATATGCTGCTTTCTATGCTCAATACGGTCAGCTATAATTTCAACAGACAGCAAAATAACTTGAAGCTATTTGAATTTGGTAAGACCTACCACAAGACAGATGACTTCAAGGAAACGGAGTATCTCGCAATGATTCAAACTGGGATTATTAATAACAAGGCTTGGCAAGGCGAGAATGAGTCATCTGATATATACAGTATAAAAAGACTTGTCAATGAGATCTTATCTAGCTGCGATTTAACTAAATATCAGGTTAGAACAATTGATGACGAGCGATTTGCTACAGGTTTACAGTATCATCAAGGAGATAATGTCATCGCCAGTTTTGGTGTGGTATCTGAAGGCTTGAAGCAGTCTGCAGAAATCAAGAATGATATTTTATATGGAGAGATATCAGTCAAGTCTCTTTTGCGAAAGCTAAAGAAAGCAAAGATCAAGGTTGAAGACATCTCTAAGTTTCCAGAATCTAATAGAGATATCGCTTTAGTAGTCGATGAAAAAGTGAACTATCAAGATATCGAAAAGATCATCAAGAAGACAGGTAAGAACAACATAACAGATGTCAATTTATTTGACGTTTATCGAGATGACCAGATGACATCAGAAGGTAAAAAATCGTATGCCGTAAGCATGACCTTTGTCAGTCATGCTAAGAGCCTTAGTGATAAGGAGATCAATAAAATAATGAACAAGATTATAGAGAGCGCCAAGCGACAGTTGGGTGCAGAACTGCGTTAAATATTCTCCTATTTCGCATAGGATTAGAAGTGTAGCTCGATGGTTAATCCTCTATTTTGCCAGTTAATAGTCCAAACAAATATTAATTTAGAGATTTTACCGTTGTAAAAGAACACACTAACAACGATCAGGATATATCCTTCGTAGAAAGCGCTTAAGAAGAAGCGAAGAACGGATAGATGAATAGTGGAGGTTTGGAGATATAGAGGAGAATAGAGAATAGTTATTAAATAAACCTATGGATGATGTCCATAGGATAAAACAACATAAAGGAGCAATATCGAGTACAAAACCTCGGCATTGTATCGATAGTTAAAGCTATTGTGCCTTGTTCTCATTACTTAGGTAGTTATATGATATAATACCCTTGTCCGTCTCTTCTATAGTTTACAAATTCTAAATTCTTGTCGCTGGTCGGTTAGTTCAGTATGCTCCAATAGGGAGGATACGTATTACTTAAACCGTTGATAAAATATATATACTATGGACTTTGGAGTATTGGAAGGAGTAATAGGCATAATTGGTTTGGCGATTGGGTTTGTCGTTGCAAGTATGACGACCAAAAAATCGAATGTAGCCCAACTCGAAGAGGCAAACCAAAAAGCAGACCTTACACTAAAAGAAGCCAAACTAACTGCTAAGAGGCTCATTGGTGACGCTGAATCAAAGGCTGATAAAATAGTCTCAAAGGCCGAAAGCAAAAACGAATCTATCAAGCAAAAGAAAATTCAAGAGGCCAAGCAGAAGTTCGCCAACTTTAAGGCAGACTTCGAAACTTACAAAGCTGATAAAACAGTCTCGCTCAAAGAACGAGAGATGGAAATCAAATCCCTTGAAGCAGATCTCAAAAACAAAGAGAAGAGCTTCAAGACTGAAATAGAGTCTATTGAGAATAGGGAAACTGAGGTAAAAGCAATCAGAGAGAATCTTGATAAACAACTTAAGATTGTCAGTAAAAAGAAAGAGGATCTCGATAAACAGAATGAGAAATTTATCAAAGAGCTCGAGGTCGTATCTAAGATGAGCGAAGCAGAGGCTCGTGAGCAATTAGTTGAAGCTGTTAAGGCAAAGGCTTCTACTGAAGCTCTTTCCATTGAAAAAGAAATATTGGAAGAGGCACGGGCAGGGGCTAACAAACAAGCCAAGAAAGTAATCATTCAGACCATCCAAAGAATGTGTGCCGAAGTAACAATCGAAAATACTGTCTCAGTATTTAACCTTGACTCAGATGACATCAAGGGTCAGATTATCGGTAGAGAAGGAAGAAATATTCGCGCTATAGAAGCTGCTACGGGAGCGGAGCTGGTAGTAGATGATACGCCAGAAGCGATAGTTATATCTAGCTTTGATCCGATCCGTCGAGAGATCACTCGACTCTCATTGAAGAGATTGGTTGCAGATGGTCGTATTCACCCAGCTAAAATCGAGGAAGTAGTTAATAAGGTTAAGAAACAGCTCACTGAACAAATTGTAGAGATAGGCGAACGAACGGTTATAGATCTAGACATACATGGTTTACACCCATATCTAATCAAGATGGTAGGCCGAATGAGATTTAGATCCTCGTATGGACAAAATCTATTAAAGCACTCTATTGAGACGGCACACTTATGTGCAGCTATGGCAGCTGAAATAGGAATGTCTAAGAAACAGATCAGTATGGCGAAGCGAGCTGGTTTACTTCATGACATTGGTAAGGTTTCTGAAGAGGACTCTGATCTACCGCATGCATTATTGGGTATGGAGATCTGTAAGAAACACAAAGAACACCCAATTGTACTCAACGCTATCGGAGCGCACCACGATGAGATCGAGATGACCAATATGATATCGCCAGTGGTACAGGCATGTGACGCTATCTCTGGAGCCAGACCTGGAGCCCGTAGAGAAATCTTAGAAAGTTACTTAAAGAGAATTGGAGAGCTCGAAGAACTTGCGATGTCTCATGATGGCGTAGAGAAGGCATATGCCATACAGGCAGGTAGAGAGCTGAGAGTGATGGTGGAGAGTGACAAGGTTAGTGATGAATACGCTGAGGATTTATCATTCATGATATCTCAGAAGATTCAGGATGAGATGCAGTATCCCGGACAAGTAAAAGTCACCGTAATACGCGAGAAAAGAGCGACCAGTTTCGCACGATAAGTATATAGAATAACGGAATATATAAGCCCCATGTTTTGGGGCTTTTTTTATGTAATCTGTTTAGATGGCAACTAAATAAAAAAATGATCTGCCCAGATGCTTTACTTCTGTTAATATATATACCTTTGCCGCGATTTTAAAGACGTAGAACCGTGATATTACGCCGCAGCATTCAGTTTTTACTTTATTTTACTATTGTAAGTTTTAGCTTAACAGCTGCTGCTCAAAACCATGATCACGACCACCATACTGAACAATCGCATGATGGTCACGACCATAGTGGTCACGATCATAGTGCTCACAGCAACAA
>CAZAXY010000162.1:0-6366 GCA_964489125.1 uncultured Saprospiraceae bacterium | reverse complement strand
TCATCATGGTGTCCATCATCATGGTGTCCATCATCATGGTATCCATCATCATGGTGTCCATCATCATGGTGTCCATCATCATGGTGTCCATCATCATGGTATCCATCATCATAGTATCCATCATCATAGTATCCATCATCATGGTATCCATCATCATGGTGTCGTTGACGAATACGGCAGGAACCTCAACAGTTAAGCTTTCACTACAGCCCATATCATTGGCATATACCAATTCGTATGTGCCAGCAGGTACATTATTAAGTTCTAATGATGTTTCGCCGTTTGACCAAACAAATCCTAAAGATGGCCCAGGGCATAGTTGCCTGATGTCAATACTGCTAAGCATATTTGCCGAATCTGTCACGGTGACTACGGGATCAGTAAAGCGACCCACAGAGGGGTTGTCCACAATTACAACCTGATCTGCAGTGAATGTGCTATCAGTACATCCGGCGATGAATCTCCAAGCTGCACTCAGAGTAATGCGGTCGCAAGAATTTTCATTAAATACGAATCCAACCGAATCTATTGATATATCGCAGGTAATGCCAAACGATTCTTGTAGTAGACCTGGCAGTTCGTCGATGCAAGCCCCAGGGAAGCGTATTGTATCAAGAATAGTGAGCGGAGCCACGGAGTCAAAATTAACCGTAATAATTTGCACACAGGTATCGCTAATAGTTGTGTCTACTTGCGCCACCCACGATCGTTCTAAAATGACATCTCCTGGACAATCTTGTATCCGAGTATCGAAGAAAAAGGAATTGTCGTAACCTATGACAGTAGGTAAACCTGTGTTGTCCGGAGTAACTATTGTCTCGCACCCGATCGTAATATCATCAGGGCAAATAAGGCTTCGTTCTGTTTGTGCGTGAACAATTGATATAGATAATAAAAAGCTGATCAGCAAGCTTACTATTCTCATTGGCTCATTTTAGTGCGAGCCGTAAATATACACCCTCATGATTTAATGATCATTTCAGGATAGGCATTTATGATGTTGAACTATGTTTATTAGTGGTTTAACCTAATATATCGTCTTATTCATACCCAAATCAGGGCATAACTCATCATAAAATTTATTTAAGAATATCGGATTTGAGTTAAGGCATAGTTCGACCTATATTTGCCCAAAATTCAGCTGACATGTTTCAGAGCTTAAGTGATCGATTAGATGGCGCCTTTAAGAACCTTAAAGGTGAGGGTAAACTGACAGAAATCAATATCGCCCAATCCGTTAAGGAGATTCGACGAGCATTGGTGTCGGCGGATGTGAACTATAAGATCGCCAAGGATTTTACCGATAAAATCAAGGATGAAGCTCTCGGCTCCCGAAACGTGCTCAAATCTGTGAAGCCAGGTGAGTTAATGGTTAAGATCGTTATGGACGAGATGACCGAGCTCATGGGAGGTGATGCTGTTGGAGTGGATCTATCGGGTAAGCCTACTGTAATTCTTATCGCTGGTCTTCAGGGTTCAGGTAAAACAACCTTCAGTGGTAAACTTGCTAAATGGCTCAAAGAAAAGAAAAAGAAAAAACCACTTCTTGTCGCATGTGATGTCTATCGCCCTGCCGCAATTGATCAGATATCGGTATTAGCAGAACAGGTAGGCGTGCCCGTCTATAAAGAAGTAGAAAATAAAAACCCCGTTGAGATAGCTCAGAATGCAATCGTACATGCAACGGAGCACAACTGTGACGTCGTAATAGTCGATACCGCTGGACGCTTGGCTGTTGATGAGGAGATGATGAATGAGATCGAAGCTATCAAAAACAACATCTTACCTAATGAGACATTGTTCGTTGTTGATTCGATGACGGGACAAGATGCAGTTAATACTGCTAAGGCTTTCAATGAGCGCATCGACTATAACGGGGTGGTACTTACCAAGCTCGATGGTGATACTCGTGGTGGTGCTGCGCTATCTGTGAAGTATACTGTTGGGAAGCCGATCAAGTTTATCTCAACAGGGGAGAAGATGGAACAACTGGATATGTTTTATCCAGATCGTATGGCACAGCGAATACTTGGGATGGGAGATATCATCTCATTTGTAGAGCGTGCGCAAGATCAGTTTGACGAGGAAGAGGCGGCGAAACTTGAAAAGAAAATCAAGAAGAATAAATTTGATTTTAATGATTTTCTCAAGCAAGTTGATCAGATTCGTAAGATGGGTGACCTTAAGTCGCTGATGGGGATGATACCAGGTATGGGTAAGGCCCTAAAAGGTGTAGACATTGACAATAGTGCCTTCAATAAAGTTGAAGCGATCATCCACAGTATGACGCCCATAGAGCGTGCAAATCCGGAATTACTCAACATGTCTCGCAAAAAAAGAATTGCCAAAGGATGTGGTCAAAGTCTTCATGAGATCAATATGTTTATCAAACAGTTTGATCAGATGAGGAAGATGATGCACATGATGTCTAAGGGCAAGAATATGCAGAATTTCATGTCTCAGATGCAAAAGATGGGAGGCCCTGGAATGGGTAAATTTTAGTCTTTGCTAGTTTTCCTTAACTAGCATTTTTAGTTCATTTAATTTCATCATGCATTCGACAGGTGTCAATGTGTTGAGGTCCATGTTTTTAATCTGTGCTTCGAGCTGTTCGAGGTGAGGTGAACCATTGAAGAATGTTAACTGCGAACTGGGCTGTTGAGCGGTAATTGCTTGTAAGGTAGAGCTCTTCTGTTGCTCTTGATCGATTGCGTTCTCTTGTAGCATGGTGAGGATATGACCCGCTCTGATGATAATATCTTTAGGTAGTCCTGACATCATGGCCACTTGTATGCCGAATGATTGATTACTACTTCCTTTGATGAGTTTTCTGAGGAAGATGATCTTGTCTCCGACTTCTTTAGTAGCTACACTATAATTATGTATGCGTTCATACTTGTCTGAAAGCTGGCTGAGCTCATGATAGTGGGTTGCAAACAAAGTTTTCGGAGCCGATGGGTGATCGTGGAGGTACTCGACAATAGACCACGCTATAGATATGCCATCATAAGTGCTGGTGCCACGACCGATTTCATCTAATAGGATCAAACTGCGAGGCGAGAGATTGTTCATGATCGTAGCCGTCTCGATCATCTCCACCATAAATGTAGACTCGCCACTGGAGATGTTATCCGATGCGCCGACACGGGTGAAAATGCGATCTACTATTCCGATGTCCGCTGCCTTGGCAGGAACAAAGCAACCGATCTGTGCCATCAGACAGATTAGTGCCGTCTGACGCAGTATAGCAGACTTACCAGACATGTTCGGTCCGGTGATGAGCATGATCTGTTCGTTCTCGGTGTCTATAGTCAGGTCATTGGGGATGTAGGACTCGCCCAATGGCAAGTGAGCCTCAATAACAGGGTGCCTGCCCTCAACAATATGAAGTGAGGTGCTCTCATTAATGGATGGTCGACAATATTGATTCTTGAGTGACAGCTTACCAAAAGAATTAAGGCAATCGATCTGTGCCAGTAAAGCAGCATTATCCTGAATCGTCTCAATGTAGGTCATCAGCCAATGGATCAACTCTGCATATAGGCGCTCTTCGAGGACTAAGATCTTGTCCTCGGCGCCAAGAATCTTAGATTCAAGGACTTTTAGCTCTTCTGAGATGTAGCGCTCTGAGTTGGTCAGCGTTTGTTTTCGAGTCCAAGTTTCAGGGATTAGATCCTGATCTTTGTACTTATTAGTTACTTCAAAATAGTATCCAAACACATTATTGAAGCCTACCTTTAGATTGGTGATGCCCGTAGCTTGTGTCTCTCTGTCCAGAAGGCCCTGCAGGTGGTCTTTACTATTTTTGATGAGGTCTCGGAGTTCATCAAGTTCAGGGTTGAGACCATTGGCCATTACTCCGCCTTTGTGGAGATTGACTGGCGGATTGTCTATAATAGAATTAGTGATTTTTTGAGACACTTCAGGTAGATGAGACAGTCTTGACAGGAGCGCAAAGAGAGAAGAGCTTTCTTCCTCTTCAAAAATGCACTTGATGTCAGGTATCTTATCCAAGCTGATTTTAATGTTGGCGATCTCACGTGGATTTGCCTTGCCCAATGCTACTTTGCCCATGATCCGTTCGAGATCACTGATGCCTTTTAGATTTTGGTCCAGTTCTTCAGACTTCAATGGGGCATCTTGCAAGATTGAAACTATGTCTAATCGTTGCTGTATCTGATGGATATCAGTAAGGGGCAGTAGGATCCATTTCTTGAGAAGTCTGCCTCCCATCGGAGTTACCGTATGGTCAAGGATTTGGGACAGAGGAATTCCCGAAGGATGATTAGAGAATACCAGCTCGAGATTGCGGATGGTAAACTGATCCAGCCATACATATTGATCCAGATGTATCCGTGAGATCTTCTTAATGTGATCTAGATTTCTTTGCTCGGTACTCTCCAGGTAATGTAGAATAGCGCCTGCTGCAATTTGACCCGATATGAGTTGTTCTACCCCAAACCCCTTTAGGCTCTGCACGTTGAATTGTTCAATCAATTTATTGGAACAATAATCCTCCTGCCAGATCCAATCGTCTATGGCGTAGCTATAATATGTATCCTGGGTCAGAGATAGATACTCTTCCTTTCGATCCTTGCTATAGATGACTTCCTTTGGAAGGTAGGTGCCAAGGAGTTTTTGGATTTCTGCGGATAGCCCTTGATAGACTATAAATTCACCTGTCGAGAGGTCCAACATTGCAAGCCCCAATGTCCTGTCACTGTTGAAATGTACAGCTGCGAGGAAGTTGTTTTCTTTCTGCTCGAGCAAGTTGTCACTAGTTCCCAGTCCAGGAGTGACTACATCGGTCACGCCTCTTTTTACGATTTTTTTCTCCTTGCTCGGTTTTTCGAGTTGCTCGCATATGGCTACACGATAGCCACCTTTTACTAACCGAGGCAAGTAGACGTCTAACGAGTGATGAGGGAAACCTGCTAGCTCTATATTAGAACCGCCATTATTGCGTGCAGTCAAGACAATGCCCAATGTCTGCGAAGCCTTCACAGCATCTGCTCCAAAAGTTTCATAGAAATCGCCTACTCTGAATAAGAGCAATGCATCCTTGTGCTTTGCTTTCATCTCGAAGTATTGTTTCATCAAGGGAGTGACCTTCTTTGATTTGGACTTACTCAAGCGGTATTAGATTTGATGCCAAATCTACATATTTAATAAAGATGAATAAGTATATCTTATATATGTATCTGCATCTCAATTTTCATGTATCAGGGGATAACGAGCTCCAAAGTGTCATATTACTGAGGACATTTGATCAACAAATGTTAAAATATTTACATATGTTATCTAAATGGTTATTTATTTGTCATATTAGCAATAGAAATAATATATAAAACGAAACAATTAATTCCTATGTCTAAGCCACGAGTTATGACGTCTTACTTCAAACTTGAGCCGTCCATACAGCAGCAGATCAAGCTTACCTACCCACGGGGCTTCGAAAAATTCCTCATAAGATTTAAAAACCACAAGAAGAAATTTGTCAGTGCCCTGCCTTATGAAGCGGAGGATAAGTACTATATGGTTAAGATGACACTGGAAGAAGCGAACAAGATCATCTTAGAGGATGAGGCTTACAACGAAAGCGGCATCCTAAAAACTAACTTCAAAGAGGCTTACGAGGCCAGTAAGAAAGATGAAGAGCAAGTAGTAGATCTTGTTGATATGGAGATTGATGAAATAGAATTGAGCGAGGAAGTAGTAGAAGCTTAGATTCTATTGGTTAAAATAATGTTGGCGTCTGACCAACCTGATTTCGCTGAACGGAATGATCACGTTCATGATTCAACAACCATCTCTTGCGTTCTAATCCACCAGCATAGCCTCGTAGTGACCCGTCTTTTCCGATTACTCTATGGCAGGGGACGACAACTGCTATGCGATTCATACCATTAGCTGATGCTATAGCCCTTATTGCTTTAGGCTTGTTCATTTTAATCGCTTGATCTTGATAACTGGCGGTCTCGCCATAGGATATATGATGAAGGCTACTCCACACCTTCTGCTGAAACTCAGAGCCTGGTGTATGCAGAGGCACCGTAAACTCCTTTCTCTCACCATCAAAATACTCGGTGACTTGCTCGATCATCGAGTCCATAAACTGGTTCCTGCCAGCTATGATCTTAGCCTTTAAAATCCGTTGAAGATCCTTGAATTCCGTTTCGAGCATTCTACGATCGACGAACTCTAATAGGCAGACTCCCTGGTCAGTCGCACAGATATACATAGGCCCCAGAGGTGTCGTAAAGCGATCCATGAGAATCACCTTGTCATCAGCGCTGTTGTCAGGAGAGTTGCCCATAATCTCCTTAAAAGTATATCCAAATCCGCGCAATGAGTCATAACCAGATG
>CAZAXY010000161.1:5128-6393 GCA_964489125.1 uncultured Saprospiraceae bacterium | reverse complement strand
TCTAGAGCAATTGAGAAAAGATAAGCGCTTCGGCGATCGTAAAAATGATGCCGAGCGTATGTATTCCACCGAAATATTCCATCCTAATGATGTGAATAAAGAACAAGACCTACAAATCATGGAAGCTTGTATGCTCGAGCTCAGCGATACTCAACAACAGTGCGTGAAGTACTTCTACTATGAGAAAAAAAGCTACCAAGAAATTGCTACCCAGCTCTCTATTGGCTATGCTAAAGTGAGATCTGCTATTCAAAATGGTCGACGCAATATTAAGAATTGTATGACTTCCAAAAAGGCTGAATATCATGAACAGTAAGTGGCTTAAACTCTACAATCAATTGCTCAAGGGTAAGCTGACCCGTGATGATCAGCATCAGATCGAGCGAGAGGCACTCGATGATCCATTCTTAGCAGATGCACTTGAGGGCATAGAACTCTATCATGATGCAGATCGAGGAGCACTACAAGATCGACTTGAGCAGCGCTTGGATAGCGAGATTCGACCTAAATTATTCAAGCTCTGGAAATACGCTGCTGCAGCAAGCATAGTACTTGTGGCAGGGGCCTTTTTCTTCTTAAAACCAGATGAAATGCTCTCATTAGATAGTGAGGCTTATTCCCAAGAAATAGCAACTCCAAGCAGCAATGATGAAATTGCAATAGTCTTAGCTTCTGAAGCTATATCCGTTGGGTCAATAGAGGACACTGCAATTCATGCACTAATCTCTCACGGCGTTCAAGAAGTTGACATTACTGACTCTAAAGTTGACCGAATACATCCAAAGCGTAAGCAATTGGTAATATCGAGCGATGAAGCGATGGTTCATGTGGTTTCTAATACGCCAGAATCTGACATTGGCCTATCAACACATGCGATAGTAAATGCATCTGATCATGCCAACTCTCAACTATCAGATAAGCTCAAAACCGCTCGAGTACGTGCTATCCCGGCACCTGCAATGATGCCTATAGGATTAGCAAAATCCGATGACCCGATGCCAGTTCATGAGAGCATCGAAATTGCATATATTCCTAATCACCAAACAGTATACGGAACAGATACTTTTCCTCAGCTAATTGTGCCAAAAGTTGACTTGAAAAATGCAATACCTGTAGCCGAATTGGAGTCAGGTATTGTATTATATAACCTAACAGATTCTTTGTCTGGTGAACTTCCCGAAATAAGCATAAATGGGAGAATAATCGACCTCGTTAACTCAAACTCGCCATCAATTTTATCAAATAGTCTAAATCCTCAACAACAA
>CAZAXY010000161.1:0-5028 GCA_964489125.1 uncultured Saprospiraceae bacterium | reverse complement strand
CTGGGATGCTAAGGGATTGCCTGATTCTTCGGTTAATACTCTACTGCAGAAGGTAGGCCCATGGAATATTAATGATCAGGCACCTACAGTATTATATCCTTTTAAAGTCTCGACCGTGGAGACTGATACAATCAAACCTAACCCATCCTTCAAGATCCTAATCTATGACCAATACGGTAGCATAATTGATGATGGCTATCCACTAATAGGATGGGCAGCATTTGATAGTCTATTAATGACCGAGATGCCCAATAAAGAGGAGATGTTCTTGCTTGGTGTTAAGGATGGAGACCTAAATAAGATTAGTCTTAGTATAGACTCAACCGGAAGAGTATTTCAATTTCACCCAGGGGCAATGCCTACCAATGGCGTGCAGCGTGTAATTGATAAAACTGGTAAGTGGTATACCCAGAAGCAGTCGGCCATCATCATTCATGAGCACAAAATCTTCTCTAAAGAGAGAAAATAGGATAATTGTCAGGGAGCAAACCTCTTTCCTTAAGACATACCTGATATAATTTAAAAACCCATAGCTAAGGCGCTGTATCCTACAATCAAGGCTACTACTAATCCAGCTCCAGAAACAATAAGGCCATCTTTTTTATTTTCTGCGAGGAGCGGAAAGATACCATCTCCACTCGTTGCTATCCCTGCGGCTATCAACGCTGCCAAAGGAAAATTAGGAATGACAATGAATGCTACTGCTACTGCGATCATACCTCCACAACCAGGTGTCACCCCAATTAAAGCGGCTAATAATACTACAACATATGGTGATGAGCTCATCCATTCATTGAATAACTCTGGCCCTACGAGTACATCAATAATATAGTTGGCTACAATTAAACCGATAAAGACAAAAGTTACAACCATGGCAACATCTAAGATGGCGTGTAATACCGTTGATTTGAGGTCATCATCATCACAATGGCACTCATGATGTTTGTAAATAAATCGGTCTACAACGTAATACAATATACAGGCAAGTGTAAAGGCTATTGATATCCAATAAGTTGATCGTAAAGCAATTGATGCCCAATCTGCTGACTGCGAAAAATCCTCTATACCCCCACCCCAAAAGGCCATGATAGAACCTGGAGCTAACAATATGGCCATGGCTATGATTAGATAAAAACCAAACTTTTCAATAAATAAGCCCGCAGGAGAAAGCAGTTCAGTATGAATTTTTTTGTCTGATAGCGAATGCTCAGAGACGTATTCTGTATTGATTCTTAATCCTATTGCGTCAGCAACATAACCAAAAACGATTCCTGCAATGAGTCCAAAAATGGTGATGGTTATATACGCTTCAATATTTCCAACAACATCGGCCTCAGCAGAAGCACCTAATAAAACGAATGAACCCTCACCTAAGGTGCTGATGAATGTAGCAAATAAACCCCCAAAGGATATTTTTTTGTTTTTATATAATGATGAGACCACAATTGTTGCCCCACATCCTGGGATTGCCCCCAGAAGTGACCCAATAATAGGGTGTGCCCACTTGGGCCCTATCTGATTCGATATCTTCTGCCTGTTTCGCCCTGCAAAAGTGATTATAGCGAACCCAATGATTGATATAGACACATATCCACCTATTATGCCTGCCGCTTCAAGATTATTTAAAACGAACCCCATTATTCTACATTTTTCATAATACGGTCTAGTAAATTAATCAGCATTGCAAAGTTCTTCAGTTAACACGATATCAATGGTGATGCAAATGTCCACATCCATGATGATGACCTTTGTCTTTCGTTTTCATATCAAGTAGAGCCGCACCAGAATCTTTCAGAAGTCCGATCGACCATTTAATAATCACAAATGAGCCAATCATCGCAGCAATCGTGTCAACAAAAGGCAGATTCCAAATCATTGCGGCCAACAAACCTAATATTGCTGCTAGACTTGTTAGCGCATCGGCAAGCACATGGATGTATGCCGCACGGATATTATGGTCTGAATCCTCATGATCATGATGCAACAGAAAAGCACTTGCGACATTTACAACTAAACCTATACATGCAACCAGCATCGCTTCTTTATACTCAATTTCAAGAGGATTAAAGAACCTCATCACGGCTTCGTACATAATTCCTATTGAAAACAACAATAGTAGCAATCCACTACTATATCCCGATAGCGACAGAATCTTATCTGAATTGCCAGTAAAATCATTGCTATTAGATACTCTGCGAACAAAAACGTAAGCCAGCCAACTTAAACCAATAGCTAGCACATGAGATCCCATATGGATACCATCGGTGAGTAATGCCATTGAGTTGGTAGTGATTCCATATACTATTTCTACCACCATAGTAACAGCGGATAATAGAACTACCCACAATGTTTTTGCCTCTTTATTCTGATGCTGTTCTGACATTACTCAAATAATTTCATATTCAATTAAGATGAGACAAATGCCCGGAAACAATGCAACTACCTACGCCCTTAGAAGGAGCCAGACGAATTAATGAAACGGCGCTATCAGAAAAAAATTTAACAATAGCACTTTGTCCAATTTTAAGATCGAGAATACTCTTAGTCATATAACCAAAATCAAAGGTTGACAAAAATGACTAAACTTAAGATGATATCCAACCGACTCCTTGTGAGTTGATCTAACAAGATTGGGTACTCCGATAATCTCTAAGGCAATCGCCTCAATAGGCTATCTTTATAATATGAAAAAAGTCGCCTTAATTGCTCATGACGGGAAGAAAGCAGAGTTAGTCTCCTTCGTCTTACAGAACCGTCATTACATCGAAAACATAACAATCTATGCTACTGGCACTACCGGCAAGCATATCGAGAATGCAGGTTTCAAGGTGAAAAGGCTATTATCAGGACCACTCGGTGGCGATGCTCAGATTGCCACGATGGTAGCGGAGAAAAACATGGATATGGTCATATTCTTCAGAGACCCCCTTGACAAACATCCACATGAGCCCGATGTACAGATGTTGATGCGATTATGTGATGTACATAATGTTCCCCTTGCTACCAACCCAGCGAGCGCAGCTCTGTTTTTAAAAGGAACATCACAAGAGTAATTGACTACGGCAGACTACAAAGCGATATCAGATACGATACCCAGGTCCCCTGGGGTCTACAAATATTATGATGACAAAGGCACCATCATCTATGTTGGCAAGGCCAAAAATTTAAGAAATAGGGTAAGCTCTTACTTTGGGAGTAAAAAACATCAGGCCTACAAAACACGGGTCATGGTGAAAAATGCGTCACACCTCGACTTTACCATCGTAGAAACAGAATCCGATGCACTCCTGCTCGAGAATACGTTAATCAAGAAGTTTCAGCCTCGATATAATGTGATGCTCAAGGATGGCAAATCATATACCTACCTCTGTATCAAAAAAGAGCGATTCCCTAGGGTGTTCTTTACACGCAAAGTAGTCCGGGACGGCTCTCAATACTTCGGGCCGTACACCTCTAAGTTCAGAACCAAACAGATATTCGAGTTAGTAAAAAACCTATTCCCCATAAGAACCTGCAAGCTGAACTTGACTCAGAGCAATATCGAAAAGAGGAAATTTAAAGTGTGTTTGGAATATCACATTGGTAATTGCCTCGGACCATGTGTAGGACTCCAAAACGAGGATGATTACAACCGATCCATTGATCAGGTCAAAAACATTCTAAATGGAAAGTTCAAACCTGTCAAAGACTACATCAAAGAGGAGATGGCCCGCTTAGCCGAAGAATTGAAGTTTGAGCAGGCTGCCCAGATGAAGGAGAAGCTCAGCTTATTCTCCGAATATCAGGCGAAATCTACCGTAGTCAGCCAAACCATTAATGATGTAGACGTATTCTCGATAGATAGCAATGACGAGTGGGCTTATATCAACTACATGAAGGTGATCAATGGTGCAGTGATCAATACCGATACGATTGAGGTAAAGATGAATCTTGACACAGATCACAGTAAAATTCTATCCTACGTAATACCAGAAATCAGAAAAAAGTATAACAGCATTTCATCAGAGTTACTACTTAGTGAACAAATCGTCCTCGCAGAAAAAGAGCTGAATATTACGGTGCCGCAACGAGGCGATAAGCGAAAACTCCTTGAGCTCTCGCAGAAGAATGTCAAATACTTCCTCCTCCAAAAAAAGAAGGAGAGCTTGGCTCATGTCCGCAAGCAAACCCCTGCAGAGCGCATCCTTAAAACACTACAGGCCGATCTCAGTATGGATGACATACCCTACCATATCGAGTGCTTTGACAATAGTAATATCCAAGGCACCAATCCTACGGCAAGCTGTGTCGTATTCAAAAATGCCAAGCCCTCCAAGCGTGACTATCGAAAGTTTAAAGTCAAGACTGTCGAGGGGCCTGATGACTTTGCCTCAATGGTTGAGATCGTCTATCGCAGATATAAGCGACTGCTTGAGGAAGAACAATCAATTCCTCAACTTGTCATTATAGATGGGGGCAAAGGTCAGTTGAGTTCCGCCATGCAAAGCATCGACAAGTTAGGTCTTCGTGATAAGATCACAGTGATCGGAATCGCCAAGAAGCTGGAGGAGATCTACTTCCCCGAAGACCCGATCCCAATCTATATTAACAAGAAGTCTGAGTCGCTCAAACTGATACAACAGGCCCGCAACGAAGCCCACAGGTTTGCCATCAACTATCATCGTGATCGGCGCTCACAGAACTTTACCAAGAGCGCTTTACTGGACATTAAGGGCATCGGCAAGAAGTCTACTGATGAACTCCTCAAACACTTCAAGTCCGTCAAACGCATCAAGGAAGCCACTGTAGAAGAAATCGCCGAAGTCATCGGCAATCAGAAAGCGCAACTCGTACGGGAGTCGTTGGATTTAACTGATTAACACAAAAAGCAGCGATGGCAATGACCATAAACTGTGGGCAGCGGGAGCAGCATTTTAGCAGAGCT
Source organism: uncultured Saprospiraceae bacterium (assembly GCA_964489125.1). GTDB lineage: Bacteria > Bacteroidota > Bacteroidia > Chitinophagales > Saprospiraceae > GYS-P2D. The sequence continues at coordinate 104 of CAZAXY010000161.1, read as the reverse complement.
TTTTTATGGTCTTGATTTTTGGTTCTTTTCATCCATGGAAAAGAACGGCCATATCGCAGAGAACAAGGCTTGTGGCTATTCGTGCTGAAGATGCCTCCACAATG
>CAZAXY010000160.1:0-6445 GCA_964489125.1 uncultured Saprospiraceae bacterium | reverse complement strand
TGCATAAGATTCCTTGAGCTGGGAGCTTAGTGCCTGATATAATTGAATAGACTGGCTCTTCTTATTCTTTATATCCTCAACATTAAGTTCAGAGATGAATGTTTTTATCTCAGTGCTAATCTCATATTCATTGCTGATCCTCCAACCAACAGAATTTATATATCCCCATGTATCACTGTGTTTACTTCCATGATACAGCACTGCACTTCCTGAAGACAAGGCCAGTAAGGCTTTGGATGGCACACAGATGTGTGTCCATTCTTCTAGGAGTGTTACAATATGGATATCAGCGTATTTAAGATCATGGTCTGTCAATTGATCCACAATCTCGACAGATACTATGTCCCTGATGTTATTTAAGAATTTATCTGATTTTGCCCCTGAGACATTTACTATGAGTCGATGTTTGGCAGGCGCCAATTGATTAACAAGAGCGATCAAAAATTGATCATCATGAGCAGAACCCAAATTTCCTTTGTAGAGGAAATAGATAAAATTATCACCCTTATACCAATGAGGAAGAGGAGTTCGCTCTGTAAGGCTTAACTCTTGTAGACCTATAGGTAAGTTAATGTTATTAGTATGGTCAAATGCTTCTTGTATGTAGCTTGCCTGGTTTCTGCCTAGTGCTAATACATGACGCGGCTTAAATGCCTTAAGTCTGTTCATATACCACTTGTAAATCGGGTTTTTTGTCTTGACCAGCCCTCTTGCGACAAATGCTTGAGGGTAGATATCCATAAACCAAAAGCTGGTATTGGGCGCGACTAAATAGTATGTTGAAAGCAGTTGTAAGAATGGAGGGTCTGACATTACGACTGTATGGTCAGCATCAATAGATTTTGCTTTTCGGATTAGCCGCAAGGCATCTGAGAAATCAGCTATAAGTCGTCGAATAATATTCTTTCCATCATATGAACTATTGATCCAGATTCGGCTTAATCCATCTGTAGTTTTTGGAATTTTCGTCGTAGTCGGAAGAGTGGTTATCAACTGGATATGATGGCCAGCATCTCGAAGATAGAGCGCTAGTTGATAAGCGTGAAACCCAGTCGCAGATCTTAGAGGAGAGAACCGTTTATTAATGATCGCAATGTTCATGTCAACTGTTGGCGACGTTCTGATAAAAATTGCGATGCTTATCTTGAAAGGATTTCTTGCTAAAATGTTCTAGTGAGGTTCTGCGGGCATTTAGACCATACTTTTTTCTCAAGAGATGATTCTTTTTTATTTCCAATATTGCTTCAATGTAAGAATTTGCATTTCGACTTGAGATTACGATTCCGCTTTCTGTGTCTTTAACGAAGGATTTTATATCACCTACATCAGAGGTCAGTATAGGCAGTCCTGAAGCCATAGCTTCCCAGATACTTATTGGACTCGACTCATAGGTAGATGTACATAAGTAGAGAGATGCGCTTTTGAGATATTCAGGGATGTCAGCCTGATAACCGTGCAGCGAGATATTTTTTAATTTTTGCTTAGATATTTTATCTAATAATGTATCTGCATAGTCTCTCCTACTTTCTAAAATTGGCCCGATGACGTGAAAGTGTATTTGCTCATCGTATCGCTGCATCAACGCAGCCACTTCTATCAGCAATTCTAACCCCTTCCATTTGTTGATGTAACAGGTGGTTACAACATTAAATGCTTTAGAAGAGAGTTTATCGGATGATCCTAAGTTAAATCTAACATGATCGACAGAAGATGGGATTACAGTCTGTTTTTTTGAGTACAAATTTGAGAACTGACTGTTATAAAATTTTTGAGATCTATGACTGACAAAAATGAAATGATCACAGAATCGGTAGAATAGCTTAAAAATCAATTTGCTTAATCCAGAGATAAAGCTGTCATGCATGACCCATACACAAGGTATTTTTATGCATCTAGAGGCGATGACCCCTTTTATTTGAATAGAACTATGACAAACTACGATATCGGGTTGATCCTTTCTAAGCTTCTTGATCAATGAAAGCACCTCTGGAACAAAAAATAGTATATATGATAATGCGCTCTTAACATTCAACACCCGCAGCATTGCATGATGAAATTTATGATAAATAGAACTATATTTCTTTCTAGCTGATTCTGACAAATCCGGGCAGATCACCTCATGATCGTCAAAACCTGATATGATATCAATCATATACTGAAATTGACCCCCTCCTCGAGCATCTTCGCTGATATGTATCACCTTAAGCCTATTTAGGAAGCTCATGATACCAAGTATTATCGACGGTATAGTTGTGTAACCTAAGGGCTTCACCGCCTAATGATTCGAAGAGTTCACCGGTATCGAAAGTGAAGTAATTTTTCCAATCGCCACTGGTCCCTTTACGAAGAAAAGTGGAATTAGGATTTCTTGTTTTCATGCTCTTGAAGGAGAATTTTTCTATCACCTGCTCAATAAGTTCTGAGTTTATATCGAGGTCAAGATACTCTTTGACGCGAGCTAGCTCTTGCGTTGGATGACTCAATAGGCTTTCATAACTTATCGAAAGTAACTGAAGATCCTGACATGTCAGCACATGATTTTGCCAAGTAGTCGATTTACCTCCAACAGTATAGTTTTGGTGAAAAATCTCAATAAACTTATACAAGTTGCCACTTACATCATACAGATCTAGAGAAGACTGTAGCATCGAAGCCCATTTCTTTTGTTCATGTGAAGGGCAGTGGTCATTGGGGATTATGAAATGGTGATAAGCTGACACCATAACGTCCCGACCATCTCGCAAGACAATGATAGGGTTTTTTAATTTGTCATGAGGAAGAAGATGGCTATGTAATATACAAGGCATCTCTGTAACGAACTTATTGCGAGGGAAAGGTATCTCTGTAAGACTCGATAGCATCTGACAAAACCACGTGCCTCCAGACTTAGGAAACTCTGAAACATAATAATTCCTTGTTCCTAAAGCTTGATGCCATAGGGTATAACGCTGTAGTCCGATTAGCTTATTTAGAAATTGAGATTTCAATAGTTTTTTATGCTTCGAATAGATAAGGTAAAAATCTCCTTGATTAAGACAGGCATGTGACTGAGAGTCATCCCACGGCGATTGAGATTTCTCCATTTTACCCTTAAGTTATTTATAAGAATTTTCCGATTTATTTTTGATTTTATGGTATAGTCAAGTAATACTTCATGGAGATTGTGAAAAACCACTTTATCATACAATCTAAACCAAAGGTCCGCATCTTCTGCCCATCTCAGATCGGGGTCATAGTAACCATGTTGTTCAAAGATTTCTTTTTTAATCATTACAGTTGGGTGGAAGACTAGAGTCTTTCTAAAAACTCTTCTTTTAATGTCACGATCATTGGTTGGGGGATGTATGGTTTTGACTGGCTGATGAGATTCATTAAGGCACCTTACCGAAGTACCAAGGATGTCTACATCGGCGTTAGTGCCCATAAAATCATACTGGAGCTGAAGTCTGTTCGAATATGAAAAGTCATCGGCATCCATCCGTGCAATTAGTGCAGTACGAGCTTGTTTAATTCCACGATTTAAGGAATATGATAACCCTCGGTTAGACTTATTAGTGAGCAGAATGATGCGATTATCTTGTTGCTGATATTGACACAATACCTCTAATGTTTGGTCTGAACTTGCATCGTCTATGATTATAAACTCAAACGCCTTAAAGGATTGATTGAGGATACTTTCTACAGCCTTTTGCACAGTCTGTTCTGCATTGTAGCAAGACATCACCACACTAACTTTGGGATTATTCATGCTTCCTACTTCTGAATATTAAACTTGTTATTACCCCTGTAGCCAGACCGAAGAAAATCCAAAAGTAAACGGTGAACATGGAATCTTCACCAAGTCCAAAAAAGGTCATGAAGCAAAATAGAAATAGAATACATTTTTCAAATGGCCTTGCCATAGCTTTAAGCCGCAACGTTAGCCATACCACTCTTGCTTGAACCAATAGATGTAATGAGCCTAAAGCCAATCCTAGACTCCCAAACAAATGTACATAGTCAGATTCTGGTGCAATTGGAACGTAATCAAGAATGGCATTCACATTGTAAAAGTCCGAAAAGATTTGTCTATTAAAAATATCTGTATATATCGGATAACCACCCAAACCTACCCCAAAAGGAAAGTTGTTGATAATGTTCCAAGCGTTAGCATAACTATAGAACCTTGTGTCATATATGATATTATCAAAGTACAGATCTTTAAGTAAGAGAACTGCAATACAAGCGAATATAGATGCAGCAATCAATCGCTTAAGACTTCCAATATTGAAGAGGAATAGAGCTCCGATCATACCGATCATATAGCTGCGAATGCCAAAACCTGCCAATAGGATTAATATTAGTATTGGAACTTTTATGTAATTGTTCCTAATCATATAGAGCGTATAAGCACTTAAAAACCCAAGTAAGTACCCATATCGCTGCTTCATAATGCCAAAGTCATCCAAGCTATGTACGAATGTGTCATTAAATTCTGTGAAGTAATATGATATCGGATATTGTATCAATATCTGGATCGTACAGAATACCACCAGAGCAAGCATCATCCAGAATATCCAGATGGTGCGCCTATAAAAGAAGCGATCGTCCCAATCTCGTACTTTAAATGTGAAGACATGCACAACAATGGCCATCGTTATAAAGATCAATTGGTAGAGAAACCAAGAAGAGTCAATGTAAGGACTCATCATGAAGTTGATTGAGTAAAGTGCGGCAAGCACAGCGTACTGACATAGAGATGGCCAGAATGTTGAGAGCTTAGATCCTTGATGGAGAAAAACTGTTAATAAACCACCGAAGCAGATGTAGTTTACAAAATTGAATGCCCCTCCTCCAAGGGCATTGATCTCAACAGGGAAACCGAATAGTTGAGATAGGTAAAAGTCAAAAAAAGTCAGCCGCAGTAGCGCCATAAGCAGGAAAAATGACACGATGCTAATCCTGACCTTAGATATGTCCGGTATGGCTATTTGACTCATGACCGATTGGGAAGTCTATCAACGATGAATTTTTTTTGCATTCGCATCTCAGGATTGAAGATAATTCCTGTTAAGATTATGGCGCCTAACCAAGACAGAAATAATACTAAGAGCATGTCAAGAATCGAGTCAGTTGAGAATAGGTATTGAAAAAGATAACCCGTACTCACGAAAAGTATCAACAGTAAAATAACATAACTTATAACTCTCAAGGCGCCCTCAGGCTCTACGTATTTATATAATGTTTTACTCCAGCAAATGAACCAGTATGCCAAGGACAACAGGCTATACACCATAACGAAAGTTAAGATATCTATCTTGAGAATTAATAAACCGATGAGAATTGGAGCAAAAACGATCAGCGCTCCGATCCAATATAACTTGGTCAATTCTTTTGTCTTAAGATCATTGATATACATGATGTTCGTAAGTCCCTTAAAGATTAAAGACAAGCCTAGGAAGGCAAGCCAAATAACATATGATCCAGCAGATATCCATTGATTACCAAGGATGAGTGTGGTTATCTCCTTGCCAAATAAATGAAAGCATAAACAAGGAATTCCAATAAAATTAAGAATGAACAAGGATAGTATTTTGTAAGCTTGTTGTAAACGTTCACCTTTCATCGTACTGAGATAGGTCATCGCTGGCGTTGTTAAGGCATTTCGGAAAGTATTTGGCTTATCTACTACGAAGAGTCCTCGTTCATAGTGTCCTAATGTAAATTCTCCGAATATCTTGCCAACAAATAGTTTTTCTATGTTGCCACTTACTCCAGTAATGAGTCGACTTATGACAAGGTGATAAGCTTGAAGGATATAGGGTTTTATTGCTAAAATATTTTTAAGAGATACTATTTGATACTTAGCTTTTGAAAGGGCTAGCGCCCCTAAAAGCCTTGTAAAACTATAACTCAAGTGTTTAATAGCGAGTGCAATAGCTCCCCACCCTGAAATGGCCATACATATCGAAATAAATAGAGATACGGCGGCTGAACCTATCGAAATTGACTCCGTAGAGTAAAACTTTTTATTTCGCAATAATTGACTAAATGGTTGATTAGACACACTCATACAAATGGCAGAGATCGCCATAATAGGAAACAATTTATAAAGGAGTTTTATGTTGTAGTAATGGACCATTATAGGGGAGAGTAGTAGAAGTATCAGGGCTACCAGCACTCCGAAAAAAATGTTTATAGAGAGGAATGAAGAGTTGACAACTCTATCTACGGTGGGATACTTGAGATAAATTGGTGTAAGACCAAAGTCTAAGAAGGATTGAAAAAAGAGAAAAACGGCGAAACATAACGCATATACACCGAAGTCTTCAGGTCCCAGAATACGTGCTAATATAATGGCACCTCCTAGATTGATCAGTTGTTGTAACCCAACTCCGATAAAAGATATTGCACCGCCCTTGACAGGATTCATGTTTTTCAAAGATAGTTGCGCTCAGCACACATC
>CAZAXY010000159.1:0-6532 GCA_964489125.1 uncultured Saprospiraceae bacterium | reverse complement strand
GGCCTTGTGGGCCTGCTGGGCCTATTGATCCATCATTACCATTAGGTCCTGCTGGACCCGCTGGGCCGGCTGGGCCGGCTGGTCCTTGTGCACCATCTGCTCCTGCTGGGCCTTGTGCTCCTGTGGCTCCTTGTGGGCCTGCTGGACCTATTGATCCATCATTACCATTAGGTCCTGCTGGACCCGCTGGGCCGGCTGGGCCTGTAGCTCCTGCTGGACCTTGAGGACCTCCCGCGCCAGTAGCTCCTTGTGGGCCTGCTGGGCCTACCGCTCCATCATTACCAGTTGCGCCGGTAGCTCCTTGTGCTCCTGCTGGACCGGCTGGTCCTTGTGCACCGTTTGCACCAGTTGCTCCCGCTGGTCCGGCTGGTCCTTGTGCACCATCTGCTCCTGCTGGGCCTTGTGCTCCTTGTGGACCGGCTGCTCCTGTAGCTCCTGTAGCTCCTTGAGGGCCTGCTGGACCGGCTGGACCCGCTGGTCCTTGTGGACCTGCTGGACCTATTGATCCGTCATTACCGTTTGGACCTGCTGGACCCGCTGGGCCCGCTGGGCCGGTAGCTCCTTGTGCTCCTTGAGGGCCTGCTGGACCTGTTGCTCCTTGAGGGCCTGCTGGACCTACCAGTTCTATAATCGAGAGAGAATCTAATCCTAATGATTCAAGAAGACTAAAATCAACTAGACATTCCCAAAATGGACTTTCTGGAGGACCCAGATTTACCTGCACACAATTTTCTTCGGTATTGAAAATAATCATACCCGTAAGTGGCGTAGGGATTGAGTTTCTTTGCTCAGTTGTCATCCTGGTCATCACGAAACCTTGATTGGTGCTCTCAAGCTCCAAAATGGAACCATCGTCAATGGTAGTCTCGTCTCCACCTAACTTTAACTGCGCTGATAAATCTGTACTAAACAGAATTACAGCTAAGACAAATGAAACTTTGATTAAATAATTGAAAAGTCGACGTGCACGAGTGTGCCCGTTCAGAACGTAAAGTCCTGCGATCATAGCTCTGGTTTTAAATGTTTTGTAAAGAATATGCTGAAATACTGCTATTCCAAGCTAACTAAACTGTCTTCAAAAAGCGGGGTGATGAAAAATTAGTCGTTTTAGTGTTTTCCGATCAATGATAAGCTAAAATATCTAAGTTCAAATATTTTTCAATGCGATATTAATATAATTTAACACATATAAAAAATCGCCCTTTATTGTGCTTAATATATACGTTATTAGATGCCTTTGGTCACATTAAAAGTCAGGAAAATCATTCATCTTCTGGACTGGTAGAATCGCCAATTAAAGGTTCATTTTCTTGCTTTCCCAAGTAAGACGGGAGTTCCATGCCGGCCATATTAAACAAATCATTCAATGGAGGTACAGATTTATATAATCCAGAAATAAATTTAGAGGTTGAATTTCCTCCATCTGAAGATTCAGAACCATTCTCCCAGACCGTAACTTTATCTATTTTAATATTCTTAATCGCCTCAACTTGTGTTTCTACTAACTCTGGGAGCTTATCTGCTATTAACATTAGTACGGCCTCTCTTGGATTACCATTAGTAGCCTCAACAATCTGATTAAAGCCATCAGCCTGTTTCTTTAGTATTTCATAAAGTCCATCTGCCTCGGCTTTTTTTCTAAGAAAAAGTGCCTCGGCTTCTCCTTTAGCGATTCTTTTAATTCGTTCTGCTTCAGCTTCAGCTTCCAATTCTATTTTGCGTTTTTCTATTTCAGTCTGAACGATAATATCTGCTTCCTGAGAGGCTTTTTCTTTAGCAGCACGGGCAAGTTCAGCATCTGTTTCGGCCTTGAATGCTTCCTCTAAGGCATTGGCTTTTTGAATCTTTTCTGACGCCGTAGCTAATTTTTCTGCCTCCGCTTCACGCTGTCGTCTTTCGGCATTTGATTGAGCAATTTTTACCGCTGCCTCATTTTCACCATTTACTGCATCTGCTTGTGCCGCAGCCTCCCCTACTTTTGCAAGAGCATTAGCTTCAGACACTCGAACTCTCTGATCTTGATGAGCCTCGGCCTGACCGATTGCTCCGTCTCTATCTTTTTCGGCTACGCTCTTCTTAGCATCGTTAATCGCTTTGGCAGCAGCCTCCTTACCCAATGCCTCTATATAACCTGATTCGTCCTGGATATCTGTGACATTCACGTTCATCAATTTTAGACCAAACTTCTTAAGTTCTGTAGTAACATTTTGAGATACATTAGATAGGAACTTGTCCCTATCGGCATTAATCTCTTCGATGTCCATCGTAGCGACAACTAACCTTAACTGGCCAAAAATGATATCCTTTGCTATCTCCCTAATTTCTGTCATAGTCTTCCCTAATAGGTGCTCGGCGGCATTAATCATTACTCCTGGCTCATTAGAAACAGCTACTGTAAATCTAGACGGCACGTTGACCCTTATATTTTGCTTACTTAAAGCACCTTGTAAGTCAATGTCAATTGAAATTGGAGAAAGATCAAGATATTCATAAGACTGTATCACCGGCCAAACGAAAGCAGCGCCACCTGCAACACAGCGTGCTGAACGAGCCTGACCAGTCTTTCCATATATCACTAAAATTTTGTTGGATGGGCAACGCTTATATCGTGTAATAATAAGCATGGCAGCCACTAAAAGAATGAATGCTCCTAAACCGAGGAAAAGAAATGTAAAGCCCATAATATTTTATTTAACAAATTGATGAATCTATATATACCAACTATTCTGTTGCTGCTTCCACCAACATCACATTTTCATTATCAATATTTTTAACAATGACGGAGGTCCCGTAACTCAGCGTATGCCCAGTAGTAACGGCATCAAACTCCATGACTTTTCCTGCAACATTCAGATGAATTTTGCCTAATCCTTGCTTGGATCCAGGAATGGTCAAATAGACTTCTGCGAGCCCTCCAATAGCATCGTCTATATCTACCGTACCTGACTCTTGCAAGCCGAGCAATTTGGAAAAGACATAAGCGACTGCCACCATTGCCAAAAAACCTATCAAAAAGGCAATCATCAAGACTTGCGGAGCACGAAGGCCGGCACCTAAAGCCACAATTCCTCCCCATCCAAAAAACATAAAGAATGAGATGAGGCCCTTGACACTAAATATCCCGATGCCAGCATCACCATCATCTAAATCCATATCCAAGTCGGAATCTACCCCTATAAAGGATAACAACAACTGAATGAAGAATAGCGCTGAAGCCACCAAAGCAATACCCCAATATATCTGTTCGGCTCCTGAAAGGGCATGCCACCAACTCTGTACAGATAATATTGCCATAAGACTACTTTTTAATTATTAACCTTAAGATTTGATTAACAATTCAACTTATCATTAAAATATCGACCAACGACTGTAATCTACAGATTAAATATGGGCTAAGGTGAAATAAACATTGCAAGATCATAGATATTCCCAGATAGAAATGTCGGTGGATAAAAGTAGGTTGTGTCACCATTCTAGTATAGAACTACAGTTTATAAATCGAGAGATAAGTTATCTTGATCTAAGAGTGACAGATTCAGGTGCCTCATTAACAATTCTTAACACCGACCCTTTCTTATATTTGCGACACATATAAAACCAAGTGCAGTGATCATACTCATCTACTTTATAGTCTTTTATATTTTGCTCGCAGCAAGTCTCTATATGCTATTTCCAAAAATGGATATCGAAGCATGGAAGGGCTTGGTTCCTGTCCTTAATTTCATGGAGCTATCAGAAAAAGTAGGACGTTCACGCTGGTATGGACTCTTATATCTTTTGCCAATAGTAGCCTTCTTTATTGTAGCCGGGTTGACAGTGGCTACTGCTCGTAGTTTTGGCAGAGACAGCTTAGGTTATGCAGCAATAAGTGTTATCTATAGTCCCATCACATTCTTTAGATTAGCTAAAGATGAAAGTGCAAAGTATCAAGGACCAATAATAAAAGAAGAGAAAACCTATCAACAACAGATAATTGATGCCAAGAAGAGTGGTCATAAAAAGAAGTATGAACGATTGGTGCAAAAAAATCCGTACGCCAAGTCTGTCGGCCGAGAATGGTTGGAATCCATAGTATTTGCAGTTTTTGCAGCGGCGTTTATCAGAATGTTTCTGGTCGAGGCATATGTTATACCGACGCCATCGATGGAAGGGTCTTTACTAGTAGGTGATTTCTTATTTGTAAGTAAGATGAGCTATGGTATCCGTACTCCTCAGACCATTGCCATGGTGCCACTACTTCATAATAGAGTGCCCAAATTAGGCACGGAGTCTTACTTTAAGAAGCCATCCTTACCTTACTTCCGTCTGCCAGCTATACGTGAAATAAAGCGAAACGATCCAATCGTATTTAATTGGCCTGTTGGAGATAGTGTATATATTACTTCTACCCGGTCCTATACTGTAAATCAGGTCGAACGCAATAAGGCTCAATATTTGGCAAACGATCGTGAATTACGACAGAAAGTTCGAGATAATGATTACGTCGTAAGACCTAATGACAAAAAGGATCACTATATAAAAAGATGCATAGGCGCTCCTGGTGATAGTCTTCAGATCATCAACAGGGAAGTATATATAAACGGAAGCCCAGGGCAAGTTCCAGAAAATGTTCAATATAGTTATATCACCAATCTGAATGGTACTACGATCAATAAGAGAGACTTTATAGATATAGGTCTAACTCCTCCATCAAGATTTCAGAGTGGAGACTTTCAAATAGGCGCAAACGGTGCAACATTGGCAGTGCTCAATCAACATGAGATAAATGAACTTCAACAGAGAGACTCTAGGATAAGTATTGCTCCAAGGTCAGTAGACACTAGACCCGCTGAACTATTTCCTCATGATCCAAATATTACGTCAGGCTGGTCAGTCGATAATTATGGCCCCATATACATCCCAGAAGAAGGGGCCACGGTGCAACTTACTAAAGCGAACCTGCCATTTTATAAACGAGTTATAGGAACATATGAGAATAACAGGCTTGAGGTAAGAGGCAATGATATTATTATTAATGGTGAGAAAACGACGTCATACACATTTAAGCAGGACTACTACTGGGCCATGGGAGACAATAGGCATAATAGTGAAGATAGCCGAATGTGGGGCTTCGTGCCGCATGATCACATGGTAGGCAAGCCTCTCTTCATATGGTTTTCTACAAAAGATGGAAGTCTGCGCAATGGAATTCGATGGAATCGCATCTTCAAATCAGCTAACAAACCATGAGGGTAGTGATATTCATTTGCACTTTTCTTGTCTTTGAGCTTGCTCCGCTCGAAGCTCAGCTTCCGACGACAAAAATGTATTTACTGGAGGGAAATTTTTCTGGCTCAACATGGCGGGCTGACAAGCTACAATATCTGACAGAGTTCAATCCGACAGGCTATAACAATCAGCCTATCTGGGCATCGGGATACGAAGTCTACTTCACTTCAGATTATAGTGCTTCAGGGCTTACAGATGTCTACAGGATGAATTTGAACTCGAATAAGCTAACTCGAATCACCAAAACAGAAGAGAGTGAATATTCTCCTCAGCTTAAAGAGGATGGGAATATCACAGTAGTCCGGCAAGAGCTCGATGATAGTGAGCAAGTACCTCAGACTCTGTGGAGCTACCCTAGTGATCTAAATTCATTTGGTGTGAATCTGATACCAAGCCGAAGTGACATAGGATATTACTGCATGCTGCCCAATCAGAAGGTTGCACTCTTCATCGTAGGGGATAAAAGCAGCTTGCAAATCATAAACCTGGATGATGGGGAAGAAGAATTTATAAGTTATAATATTGGACGATGTATGCGATATGATGATAAAGGCGGCTTACTCTATGTGCAAAAGGTTGGCAGTACATGGCTATTAAAGAGAAGAGTTCTCGATGTAGGACTTACTCAAACAATAACTCCAATGCTGGACGAAGTAGAAGACTTTGATATTTTGCCAAATGGAAACCTCATAGCTGGAAAAGGCAGTTCATTATATATATATAACATGTCTATCAAAGATGGCTGGAATGAGCTAGTAGATCTCGACTCTTCAGGAATTGATAAAATCACGCGTCTAGCGTCTAATAAAAATAAACTAGTCATAGTGTCTCAGTAATAACACGCTATATCTGTGATAATATCGTTATCGATTGCAGAATATGCAATTGCCGAACATGAAAATGAGGATTCTATCAATTCTATTCACTGGTCTATTTATATGTAGTCACTGTTTGACAGCACAGCAGAGTAACTGGATCGTGCGAGACTACGATAGATCGATTGAAAAAATCGAGCAAGGTAAACTTAAGTCTCTTGGCTTGGTGGTCGAACCAATATTTAATGATCTACAACTGTATCGTCTTGAATTTGCAGAATCAATTGATAGAGCTTCAGTACGTTCTGAAGTGTTTGCAAAAGATGCCAGTGTCAACATTTATGAGGACTTCCTCGTAAAGAATAGAGCTACTATCCCTAACGATCCAGATTATCCAGCACAATGGGGTCTTGAACAAATCAATATGCCCGCAGTATGGGATATCACGA